>JBILGL010000409.1:0-4510 GCA_044351075.1 Isosphaeraceae bacterium
CATCTCTGGCGTCATCGAGCTGACTCTGTGAATTGCGCCATAACCTCTGAAAATTTCAGCAATTGCACTAACCTTTAACTCATTCATGCGGGAGGCAAAAATGGGCTGGCAGAGATTAAAGAAATGAAGAACGCTGTCCTGAAAGAGCTTGGTCAGGGCAGCCTGACGCACGGCCTCTACCAGCGTTTCGACCTGAATGAACTGCCCTTCCTTAATTAACTCGGCCATTCTGCCATAAATCGAAGGCCACTTGAGCTTTGAGACACGCGCGGCCCGGGCCAGATGAATCAGGTCATGAATGTTTAAGTCAAGCCATTTGATCTTGATATAACGCTGAAGTGAAAAATCGATTTCTTTTTCCGAGAAATTGCAGGCGGCCATCTCCTGCATGATTTTTGCAAGGGCATTACTGCTGAAGCAGGACTGGGAATTGTCGGCGATGGTGATGACGGCCGAGCGTATGTGAGGCGCGTTAAAGGGTGGCTTACGCGAAATTTGCACTAATGACCTGAGGTCCGAAGGGGCAAGTGCAAGATTTAGCCTGGCGATGCTGATGGCATCGGTGGCGATGGAGTCGCGAATTTCGGGGACTTTCGGGTCCTTGGCAGGCAGATAGTTCAGGTAAGAGAGATTATTGATAAAGTGGGCAATTACGCCGCCGGCCGGATGATCGTCGCAGGGTGGCCGGAAGGGTGGGCGGGCGTTGGATTTAGTGAATCTTTCGCGGTCGGGCAGAGTGACGGCTCGTTCAACAGCCGTGGTGGTCGTCAGGTCGATGGTTGTGCAGACGTAGATATACGATGGGTATGACACCATGAATGGTGTCTCAGGCATGGTCAGACTTCCATCGAAAAATCCACTCTGTAACATTGGTCGGCCTGCCCTGAATGGCCCTTCTGCAATAGGACTTTCATAGAATCAGACGCGTCTTTAGACATCACCATACTAATAATAGGAGATTGTTCAAGTGGGTAGGGTGGTGATGTTGCCTTTCTCAGACAGATTTTTGAGAGGCGACTGACGATTTAATCTGACATAACTCTATTATATACCAGTTATTTGCAAAATTATTTCATGATTTCGCCCAGGATGATCAAGCGGAAGTGTAAAAATGAATTGATTGCTGAGGTCGCCATTTTTGCAATCATTTTTCTATAATAAGTTTATCGCTCTGGGTCAAAACTCAAATAAAGGGACGAGTGCGCGGTCATGAACATCACGAAGGCAGTGATCACGGCAGCGGGAAGGGGAGCCCGGCAGTATCCGGCAGCCGACACCGTGCAGAAGGCGATGATACCGCTGGTGGATCGTGACGGTGTGACCAAGCCCGTGCTTCAGATCATCGCTGAAGAGGCGATGGATTCAGGAGTTGAAGAAATCTGTGTCGTCTCTGCACCCGGTGACGAGGCGATTTATCGTCGCCAGTTTCAGTCGTATGTGGAGATGCTTCAGAAGGGCTTTCCGGAAGAGGCCTGGGCGATTGATCAGGCCGCCCGGATCAATGAGCTTCAGGACCGCCTGAAATTTGCTGTGCAGGATGAGCCGATGGGCTATGGGCATTCCGTCTGGTGTGCTCGCAATCTTATTGGAAATGAGCCTTTCCTGCTCTTGCTGGGCGACCACTTATACATTTCAGCGGAAAGCCGCCGATGCGCCCGCCAGGTGATTGACGCCGCCAGAGAGAAGGGAAGCTCGATATCTGCCGTTCAGCCCACCCGAGAGCACCTGATTCATCAATACGGCACAGTGGCCGGCAAGCGACTGGCAGATAGGCCCGATCTTTACGAAGTAACCGAAATTATTGAAAAGCCAGACCCTACCACCGCCGAGCTGCGCCTGAGCGTGCCAGGGCTGAAAGCCGGGCATTATCTCTGCTTTTTCGGAATTCATGCACTTTCACCGGTGGTGATGGATGTGCTTGACCAGCTTATCCGTAATGAGATCAGGGAGTTAGGACAATTCACCCTGACTACGGCCCTGAATCGGATGATTGGCCATGAGCCTTATCACGCCATAGAGACGCGTGGGATCAGGCATAATCTGGGAGTGAAATACGGGGTTGTTGAAGCCCAGATTGCACTGGCGCTTGCCGGCGAGGGGCGGGAGCGAATGCTGGGGCTGCTGGCAGGCACCATCACACGGCTAGAGCAGAACCAGGCGACCGATCGCGGGTAATCTGAGTGTCAGATTCATTCCAGGCATGCGGCGAATGATCCAGAAAAAATGACTGATTCAAAATGAACCCAGCTCTGATTGATCTGCTGACCAGCAACGACGACACGATTCGCAACACGGCTGCGCTGAGCCTGGCGAAGTCTCTTCCGCATGAAGAACTGATGCGGCAGATGGAAGAGCTGGAATTGTTTCGCCAGCAGACCGAGAATTTGTATCATCGGGTCAGGGCAGCAATTTTTCTTTCATCGATTTATCGATTTATTTTGCAGGAGAGTGAGCATGTCAGGGCTGATGGGCGAATTGACCAATCGGCCCACGAAAAACTGCTCAACCGCAAATTTGAAGAGGCGATTACCGAGTGGCGGCTGATTGCGGCCAGACAGGGTCTGGATCAAACCACGGCCAGCTGCCTGGCGCATGCCTATCAACAGACAGCATTTGCGTCGCTTGCAGATCAGGTCAGGCGCTCAGTGCGGCAATGCGCTGGGAACCGCTGGATGTTTCGGGTCGGATCGGCGGATGAACATCCGCTGAAGATCCGCTCGGAATTGATGAAGCGGGATGGATCAACCGGGCTTTACCCGATTCTGACCGAACGGACGCCGGTTCGGATGGATCTTTCGCACAGCGGGTGGTCTGATATTTTCTTTTTGGGCATGGATTATCCGGAGGGAGCCCGGGTGATCAATATTTCAGTGGATCTGGGTGTTCATGGGCGGGACAGGGAACCGGTTCCGCCGATTGAGTCGCGCGTGCGGGTGATCGATGAGCCCGTGTTGCGGATTACCAGTGTTGATCTTAAAGATACGAAAGACGTTACGTCGCTTGAGGATCTCTTTAACTTTGGTAACGACTACCTGAGCCTCGTGAAGGCGGGTGTGATTGCCTCAGGGCTTGTGCCGCCATCGCTGGAAGGGACAGGGGTCAGTCTGGCCAGCGTGCTGGCATCGGTCGTCAGGCCGGGCATGGGCATTGAAGTCGTCTGCAAGGTCAATGATATTCCCAAGGGCTCAAGGCTGGCCGTTTCCACGAATCTGCTGGCGTCGATCATTGCGTTATTGATGCGGGCAACCGGTCAGACCAGCCAACTGACGGGCACACTTCGGCAGGAAGAGCTCAAGGTGGTGGTGGCCAGGGCCATTCTGGGGGAATGGATTGGCGGGTCGGGCGGTGGCTGGCAGGATTCAGGCGGTATTTTTCCAGGCATCAAAATTATTCACGGGGTGCAGGCCCAGCCGGGTGACCCGGAATGGGAGATCAGCCGGGGCCGACTGCTGCCGAATCATCAATTGCTGGATGAGAAGGAGCTGGGCAGTAGCGTTTCGCTTGAGCTGGCAGAGCGACTCGCCAAAGGCCTGATTCTGATCCATGGCGGAATGGCCCAGAATGTCGGGCCGATTCTGAACATGGTCACGGAGAAATATCTGCTGAGGCAGGAACGGGAATGGCAAGCCCGACAGGAGAGCCTGGCCATTTTTCAGGAGATTCTGGATTCGCTGCGCCGGGCCGACGTGAAATCGCTGGCCTCGCTGACAAATCGGCACTTCAATGGCCCGCTCAAGACGATGATTCCCTGGGTTTCCAACCGGTTTACAGAAACGCTGATTGAGCGTATGAAGGCCCGCTATGGTGAGAAATTCTGGGGCTTTCTCATGCTTGGCGGAATGTCGGGCGGTGGCATGGGGCTCTTTGTTGACCCTGAAATCGGCCCACACATCAGGGGCGAAGTTCTGCAACTGATCAGAGAGGCCAAAGCCGAGCTCGACGATGCCCTGCCTTTCGCCATGGAACCGGTGGTTTACGACTTTCGCATTAACCCCCGTGGCACTTTTGCCGAACTTCAGACCGGCACTCAGGCCGTGATGCCCGACAGCTATCTGGAACTGATCGTCTCGCGCCTGCACCCCGGCTCAACCTCGGCTTGGACAGCCACAAGGCGGGCTGAGATGTATCAATTTGCGACGGCAGTGACGGGCGAACAGGCCCAGATTTCCGTATTGCGCACGCTGGTGGGGCAAGTCTTTCCGCTGGATCGAACGACGATCAAGCCAAACGCCGCGGAATGGGAAGCCCAGGCAAGACAAATTCGCGAAGCATTTGGCTTCGACCCGATTCAGCATGCTCGCAACCGGGAAGATCTGCTCAAAGGTCGGATTGGCCTGGCGCGTAACCGTCTGCCCAATTCGATTGAAGTCTGTGATGTGCATGATCGAGACGTGATTGACCTGCGAGGGGCCAGACGTCAGCAAATTTCCAGTCATGAAAATCCGGGGCAAGTTGCCGTAGTAACACTTGCCGCCGGCGTGGGCAGCCGATGGACGACCGGCGCAGGGGT
>JBILGL010000410.1:0-4491 GCA_044351075.1 Isosphaeraceae bacterium
TTGGATTTTCCAAAAGATCTGCATCGGTATATTTTTCAGTCGGCCGCACACCAGCAACGGGCTTGTAATCGGCATTTGTCGTACGATATGGCAAGTGGCCATATTGCGTGCCAAAGACGCCAAAGAGGCGATGATTCCCTTTGGCCGCCTCTGCCGCAGCATTTAAGAGCAAGTCACGTCCATTCTTACCGTCAGTTCGCTCAACAACGACATATCGGCCGCCATTTTTTACATCGGCCGCTTTTTTATCGGCAGTCGCAAGATATTTAGTGCCATCAGCAGCATTCGTGCCCTGATCCTTGGCATGCTGAAAACGATTTTCGTCTTTTGTCACACCTGCACCCAGCACAACGTCCAGGCCCGGCAGGTGCTCGCCCTTGCCAGTGTCTTCGGTAATTGACTTCAGGCCGAGCATTTCGCGGGCAAGGTCCTGATAATCATCGCGATAGATATTTCGGGTGTAAGTGCCTGCCGGCGATGCGTGATTAAAAGGCACGCTGGTCACGGTGCCGAGTTTCCAGCCATCTTTCTGCAGATCGTGCCACAGAGTACGTACCGGCTTACCCTCAGGGGTAACATTCAGGCTGTTATTAAACGATTTAATGCCGTTAAATGCCGATGCTGCGGAAGTGCTGGAATCTGTATAGGCATGAACCACCCGACCGGCATCAAGCACGCCTTTTTTATCGGCTGCATTGCCGGAACCACCCTTGAGGTAGCCGGGGGCACGGGCCGCCAGCGGGCCGGGTGTCCAGGGGTCGGGGCCAGCGATCGCAGCATCATAACCGCCGCGCACGGTCTCGGCATCAAATGCAATCGTCTGGCTGTTTACGTCGTTTTTAGCGGGTTCATCGTGGCTGGGGCTGGTGACGTAATAGCCATATTGGGCTGTGTTGTTGGCGGTATAGTCCTGAAAAATCAGGCCAGAGCCTTTGCCGGCGGAATAAACCTGGCCGGATTTGGCAGCGGCGGCGGCCTGAGTGGTTTCCCAGTCAAAGCCATCAAACCAGACGACAAAGAGATGCTTCACACCACGTTCAACCGCGTCTTTCTGGACTTTTTTCAGGTCGGTCTGGTCGAAATATTCGGCTTCCGGGTTGAGCGTATTGGCCACTTTGTAGCCATAAAGGGCATCGATTTTGGACTGGTCGCGGTAAAGGCTGTTGGCACCGGCGACATCGGCCAGACGGATCTTTGAACCAAAGGTGTAAACCGGTATCAGACGGTTGGAGTGGGAAGTGTGATTGGTGTAAACGTCGTTCGCCGGTTGTGAGCCAAAATGCCATGGACGCGGCTTTTTGGCTTTTTTGGTGGCAATAGCGTCGGCCTGAAGAGCAGCGACGGGGTCTTTGGCAGGTGGTGCGTCCTGCGCCAGCAGGGTGATTGACAGCGCAAGCGTACTGCCAATTGTTATCGCCAGCCGTTTATTGAAATTTGATTTCAATTGAAACATCAGACCCGATTTCATTTCGTAATTCCCTGACAATCGATTCAACAATGAGGTAGAGACTTTGAATTATGCCCTGTGAATTTATCCGAAAATAGCAGCGAGAGAGCTATCAGCGGCAGCAATGGTTGCCTGAATGTCGGCTTTAGTGTGTTTCACAGAGACAAAAGCTGCTTCAAATTGAGAGCAGGGCAGATAGACGCCCCGGGCCAGCATTTCCCAGAAGAATCGGCCAAAGAGAGCAGTGTCAGATCGCTTGGCGTCTTCATAATTCCAGACTGGTTCCGGATTGAAGAAAAGAGTGATCATGCTGCCTACCCGCTGCACCTGGGCCGGTATTTTACGGTCGTGGCAGATGCGCATAAGGCCTTCGCCCAGCTCGGCCGTGATTTCTTCAAGATATTGATAGGGATTGGTTTTTTGAAGAATTCGCAGCGTTTCAAGCCCGGCGGCCATCGCCAGCGGATTACCCGACAGGGTGCCGGCCTGAAAGACCTTGCCACAGGGGCTGACTTGCTCCATGACTTTCTTTGATGAACCATAAGCCGCTGCCGGCAGTCCACCGCCAATGATTTTGCCAAGTGCCGTGACGTCGGGCTTGATACCAAAAAGCTCCTGCGCGCCGCCCAGGGCAAGACGAAAGCCTGTCATGACTTCATCAAAAAGCAAAATCGCGCCGTCTTTTTCCGTGATTTCCCGCACTGCTTCAAGATAGCCAGGCCGGGGCGGAACAAGCCCCATATTACCGGCCACTGGCTCGAGCAGAAGTGCGGCGATCTGACCGGGATGGGCAGCAAAAAGCTCGCGGATGGCTGCGATGTCGTTAAATGGGCAGAGCAGGGTATCGGCCACCGCGCCGGGGGTAACGCCAGGGCTGTTGGGTGCACCAAGCGTGGTGGCGGCAGAACCGGCCTGCACGAGGAGCGAATCGACATGGCCATGATAGTGGCCTGTCATTTTAATGATCTTATTTCGACCGGTCACGCCACGGGCCAGACGCACGGCCGACATGGCCGCTTCAGTGCCGCTGGAAACAAAGCGGCACATATCAATGGAAGGGACAATTTCGGAGACAACCTCCGCAATTTCGGCTTCGCGTTCCGTGGGTGCGCCGAAGGATGTGCCGTCGTGCAGCGTAGATGAAACGGCCGCAAGCACCTGGGCATCGCCATGGCCGAGGATCATCGGCCCCCACGAGCCGATATAGTCAATGTATTGATGGCCATCGATATCCCAGAGATACGCCCCTTCAGCCCGTTTCATAAAGGGAGGTTTGCCACCAACTGCGCCAAAGGCACGAGCCGGGCTATTAACGCCGCCGGGAATCACGCGGCAGGCTCTGGCAAAAGCCGATTCGCTTTGGGGGAGAGAATAGTCAGGTCGGCTCAGGGCAGGAGTGGTCGCGGAAGGTTGAGACATTGATTTATGAAGGTGTCAGGTCGGGTTGGCTATTCAACTTTTGAGGTTGAGAATTTTCGACGGGATTTGCAGCAGGTCGGTGGGGATAACAGCATTATTGGAGCCTGAGCGGAAACCTTCCAGATCAAGCGTGACGTATTTAAAGCCCATTTCCCGAAAGACCTTCACGAGTTGCTGTCGCACTTCAGGGGCTGCGAAGCCGGGAAGGTCATCGAGCGGAACTTCAACACGGGCCAGGTCACCTTTATGATAACGTACGCGGCAGACGCGAAGGCCACGATCGCGAAGCCATTTTTCGGCGGCATCGATCATGCGGACACGGTCTGGCGTGACTTCTTCACCGTAAGCAATACGGCTGGAGAGGCAAGGTGTGGCTGGTTTATCCCAGGTGGGCAGGCCCCATGCTTTGGCCAAGTCACGCACGTCGGCCTTGCTCAGGCCGCATTCCTGAAGCGGGTGACGGACATGATTTTCAGCGGCGGCACGCATGCCGGGGCGATGGTCGCCGGCGTCGTCGGTATTGGCTCCTGAGGCGATGACATCGGCCTCAAAATGATCCATCAGACTGGTCAGGCGACCATATAATTCACTTTTACAGAAATAGCAGCGATCCATATTATTACGAAAATAATTCGGATCAGCGAATTCTTCGGTTCGGATAACCCGGTGGCGGATGCCGATCTGGCGGGCGAGTGCCTCGGCTTCTTCCAGTTCACCGCTGGCGAGACTGTCGGAAACGGCAGTGATAGCGATTGTCTTTTCGCCAAGCGCATCGAAAGCGGCCTGAGCGACGACTGTGCTGTCCACCCCACCGGAATAGGCCACGGCAACACAGCCATAACTGCGGAGTTTTTCAATCAGCCGGTCTCGTTTGGCAGCGAGTTCGGGGTTGGCAAAGCCAGTGGTCTCTGACATCGGTGGCGGCTCCGCAGTCAATTTATGAGCAGATATCGGCGGGCAGTCAATTTGATCGGAACGATTGGTCAACGCTGGTTTTCACGACGATGATTTAAAGGATTATCTCAAAAAGTCGTCTGTTTCGCAAAATGGTTTTTTCGATGGTAGCTGGAAAGTCGGGCAATCGTTAAAGAGATTTCGTATGATGGGAAGAATAATCGGCTAGATGCTGATTACCGAATGCCAGGGGACGGGATGATGGCCAAGATCAAATGCCGATGCGGCAACGAAGTGCTTTTTGAACCAGCCCCTGGCGCTGAGACGATTAAAGTGCTTTGTCATCGCTGCGGATCTCGCATTCGCGTCAGGCTCGGCAGCGATTTTAAGAGCCAGGAAATTCCTAAAGAAGCTGATGGCTTTGTCCGCTTTTTCTGTCCATGTGGCCGACGGCTGAAAGTGGCAGCGAAAAATCCGATGCCATCGCATGGCCGATGCCCGGATTGTGGGCGAACTGTGCCGGTGCCGGCAAATGAGATGAAAAAAAATGCCGACCCCAGCGAATCTCGAACCGGTGAATTATCGCCTGAAGAGGCGAGCGAGTTTCAAGCTTGGCGTGATCAATTTCTGTGAGCAGTAAAATCTATGACAGTTGGGCTGATTTATTTACTACGGCAATTTTAAGTTGATCAGCAATTTCTGACAAATCAGAAATAAAATAATGACAGGAA
>JBILGL010000411.1:0-4490 GCA_044351075.1 Isosphaeraceae bacterium
GCCTTTGGCGGGCCTTTTTTTGCAATAAAATTTACAACTCTTCCTAATATTTTGTGATTGGCTCATTGACAGAAGATTGCCAAATAAGTTAAACATAATAATGGTCTAAGGATTCATTCGAAGTCTCGTTTATTGATACTTGCAGGAGATTGCTCGATGTCTCGTATATTACGAAAATTCTGTGTTGAAAATTCAAATAACAACACACTTGAGCTTCGCCAACTTTTAACAACTGCGATCTACAGCCAGGTTGGTACAAAAGTTACGGTCAACAGCTACAACGTTGATACTCAAATGGCAAAAGACATCGCCACCGATTCAAACGGCATATCAACGGTTGTATGGACTGATGGACAAACATGGAATGACGGGCTGGATGGATCATCATTTGGTATTTATGCCCGGAAGGTCGATGCCAGCGGCAATCCAATTAGCAGCCATTTCCGAATAAACCAACGCACAGAAGGTTGCCAGACAAGCCCCGTGATCGGTCTCGATGGTGCAGGCAATGCCGTTGTTGCCTATAGCAATTGCAATTATAACCCTTATGCCTCATACAATAATTTTTATGATTATGACGTTCGAATTCAGCGAATGAATGCGGATAACAGCCGCGGCGCAGAGATCATCATTCCTACGCCAATCTATAATACTCAGGACCCAACACCGCAGATAAGCGTAGCAAGTGATGGCTCTTTCATTGTTGCTTACATGGATGGCCCGAATGCCTGTTTTCGGAAATACGGGGCAGATAACACGCTGATTTCTTCACAATCCGGGCCAGTTGGCATTAAGCCCGAGGAAGGCGAATATGCTTCAATTACGCTTCCCGTGAAATTTAAATTGACGCCTGACGGTACGGTAATGGCGATTTCAGGCGTTCGTGTCAAAAAATTTATCGTCGATGTAGGCTGGAAATATCAGGATCGCATTGCAGTTGATAAAATTGATATCAATGGAATCGTTAAGCGAGATATTGTATTTCAGTCGGGCTGGGAGGATAAGGCCGAATCAATCTTTATTCATGGTATAGGGTCAGTATTTGCCATACAGCCAATGTCCGATGGCGGATACATCTGGTTTCACCAAATTTTACAATCTGCTGAATTGCATCAGACAACGCTTCGTGCTGAAAAGCGTGACGCCAACGGATCAAAAATCAACGGGCCGGTCACACTGAGTACCGACGTAAGCTATACAACGGTTATTACTCAGCTTCCCGGCACCTCAAATCTTCTTGTTGCTTACGACAAATATATTCCGTGGGTTGGTAGTACTTACCAGTCACGTATTCTTGATCAGAATGCAAATCCGCTGACTGATGAATTCTTCCTTTTGGAAAACCGATATGGCGACGCCCTGAAATTTGCATTTCAGCCTGGTAGTTCAATTAAATTTAATGTTACCTGGAACGACGAACATCCATGGCTGCCAGGAACAAACGATTCGGCCAATGGAGTACCTTTCGTTGCATTTGAAGCATTGACCCCCGCTTCTACGATTTCATTCCCTAATAGCGGTGTAAGTATCAATGAAGGAGAACGTCAGGCAACTATTAAGGTGCAAAGGACGGGCGAACTGAGAGTCGGAGGCTACTCTGTTCTCGTTTCAGCGTCCTCTCCAGATCTTCCCGCAAGTCAATTTACACCGTTTGAAAATAAAATTTATTTTGGCCCGGGTGAATCAACCAAGGATGTATGGTTTTACTGGTCAGAGGACACAGTCGTCAGGCCTTCACAGCGAATTATTTTGAATCTGTCCAATCCGAATGGGCCCGCAGTAAATCTCGGCTCCAATACGGTGTTTACTCTGAATTTGCAGGATAACGATGGGCCTCCTGAACCAAATGTTTCACCCAAAATAGAGCCGATAACTAACAAATCGGTGAATGAAGGTGAGGAACTGGTAGTGCAGGTGCTGGCAACAGATGCAAACGTTCCTTCACAGAAATTGACTTACAGCCTGATTGCTGCACCAGATGACTCCACCATTAATCCAATCACGGGTGAGATCCGCTGGAAATCAATCATTTCAACCACACCTGCACAATTCCAGGTAAAAGTGACCGATAATGGAACTCCCGCACTTTCGGCAACAGCCAGCTTTTCGGTAACAGTCAACCCAGTTGCAGGTGGAACAAATCTAGTCCCAACTTTCAAGCCAGTTAGTAATCAATCGGTGAAAGAAGGCGACGTGCTGGTTGTGCAGGCAATCGCGACTGACATCAATGTTCCTGCTCAAAATTTAACATACAGCTTTCTGACGGCACCCACTGGTGCAACAATCAATCCATCGACCGGCGAAATTCGATGGACAGCCGTTGACACGGGCGCCCCGATCAGATTTGATTTACAGGTGTCTGACAACGGCAGCCCGAATCTCTATGGCTATACGAGCTTTACCGTCAACGTAATCTCAAAATATTTTGGTTTACCAGCGCGGCCCCTGTCTCTTTTACCGGTGTATTCATCAAGGCTGGGAACTACCGATTTTCAGCTCCAATTCTCTGATAACCTTTCTTTAGCCACGGCAAGAAATCTCAGAAACTATAGGTTTGTTTCTGCTGGAAGAGACAAAAAATTCGGTACACGTGATGACAGAGTAATTCCCGTGAGGTCAGCAAATTTACTCTCAGGTGACACAAAATATCTTGTTTTCAGCCTGAGGACTCCGGCATTATTCAATGACGATTATCGCCTGACAATCACCGGCCTCAGGGACAAAGCCGGCAAGCTGATCGATGGCGACAAGAACGGCACGGTCGGCGGCACGGTCACAGCCTATGTTCGTAAAGGCATTACCTCCGCTTCAATCAGGCGAAGCATGAATCTATAAAAGCCTCGAATGACGGACGAATCGATAGATCTGAAATCGGTTCAATTGCAATCGAAATCAAGATCGTTTGCCACGCGGTAACCGGATATAACCGGGATTGGTCAATGGCCCCTTCCAACGGTGCAACAACCAATAGCCGCAGGGCACGATCACCGGCCGCACCAGTATGGCATCAATTGTGATTCCAATCACGAGCGCCAGGCCAAGCTGCCGTAAGGAACTCAGCGGGCTGAACATAAAAGCGGAAAAGCTGCACACTGTAATTGCTGCTGCCGAACTGATCAGCCCACCTGTTGACCCCACAGCACGCGCCACACCATTCTTCAGGCCATGCAGCTTGGTCTCTTCCTTCACCCGGCTCATCAGGAAGATGTTGTAATCAACACCTACCGCAACAATCAGCACAAAGAGAAAATACGGCACTTTCCAATCGAGCCCCTGCGCCCCCATAATCGTCACAAAAACAATGTGTGTCAGGGCCAGGCTGAAGGTGTAAGTCAAAATCATCGACGCCACCAGCGCAATACATGTCACAGGCTCACGAAGTGCGATGATAAGTACGATGAGTACGCCCAATGGCACGACGATCCATGTCTGCGTCTGGTCCCGCTCGGTAACATCCCAAATATCAGCATTTCCCGCAGCCGAGCCAGTGATTTTAGCTGTTGCGTGAATCCAGTCCAGCTCATTGAGAAAATCGCTGATTCGCTTACGCAAGCCCATCACGCGTTGCATGGCTGCTACCGAGAACATCGGGTCCTCAGGCTCGATGTCAAATCGAGTCATGCGACCATCGTTTGAAATATAAACGCCCAAAGCTTCCTGCAATCTCGGCTCGCTCTTGATGTTTTCCGGCGTGATCAGTAGTCGATCAAGCGCCCTTCGTCCCACCGGACTATCAATAATCGTTTTGAGCTCTCTCTCTGCAAGCCCAGATCCCTCAACAATTTGCCTCGCTCCGTCAGCCGCTCGGGTCAAATCTTTGAGCATCGCTTCGGTCGGGTCGGCAGAAGCCGGCGGAAGATTATTTTTCGGTACGTCCACAGCCGCTTTATTTCTGCTGCCAAAGCCGCCCAGGAGATTCAGTCCGGCGTTTCGCTCAATGGCTCTTGCCAGTCGAATTTTCGCGCCACCTTCCACCAGCCCCTTTTCAAGCTCGGTCGCCCCTGAATTCAGCCGTACAAGCCCATCGTGAATCTGCCCTAACCGGCTGGATAACCTCGCCTGGTTCAAAGGCCCAGTGCTGCCCAATGGCTGTGTGGCCGACCTCAGCTCACCAATCTTTCGCTGATGTGTAATAAACCGGCTCAGGTCGTCAATCAGCTCAAGCCCATCCTCATCCCGTAAATCACGATCCGCCTGAACGACCATGGTGATTGGCGCGACTACACCCTCGCCATAGACTTTGGCAATCACTCGCAAGTTTCGCCCCGGCAGGTTGCTGGCAGGCATTTCCGAAAGAATATCCATCACAAAATCAATTCGAAACCCAACCAGAATTGGCAGAATCATGACGAATAGCGTGATTCCCAAAATGCTGGAAGGCCGGCCCAGAACAACCCTTGCCATATTGAGCCAGAATGGGCCCGACGGCTCCGAAATTCCTTCGAAGCATTCAGGCTTTCGTTTTGCCAGCGATACGATCAATGCAGGTG
>JBILGL010000412.1:0-4480 GCA_044351075.1 Isosphaeraceae bacterium
GCCAATACCATACGCGAACAGAAGGCTCTCGAAAGTCTTTCGAAAAAGCCCTGATTTGTAATAAGAATCGGAATTGAAATCTCACTGTTTCAATTCCGATTTCTTGTTTTCTTGATTTGCAATTGTTTCAATTTCACTCATTTCATGTTTGGAGATTATCCGCCGATGTGTTATTCTGCCCATGCCAGTTTTCTAACGGCCGCCACACTTGCACCGATTGGTGCTTTCTGCTTAAATTCAGCTTTTCGGCGACATTATCATCTCTGGCCCGTCGCGACAGTGCCAATTGCATTTGCAATCCAGCAGGCGATGGAGGGCGTGATCTGGACAAGCCTCGACCACCACGACCAGTCAACTGCTGAAAATGCAGCCAGAATTTATCTCTTTTTCGCCATTTGCTGGTGGCCATTCTGGGGGCCTCTCTGCGCTCTGGTTGCTGCCACTGAACCATGGAAAAAACGCCTGCTCTGTGGTTGGTTATTACTATCTACCGGCTGGTTCTTCTATTTCTATATTCCGATGCTGGCCGATTTTCAAAATGAAATCCAGGCCACTGTAGTGCATCATTCCATCCGATATACTTACTCCGATACCGTTATCCTGGGTGGAAGCAATCAGTTTACGGTCACGATTCTTTACTTGATTTTCACGACAGGGCCATTTTTCGTTCAGGATATGGGGAACAGTAGTCGTACTCCGCTGATGATTGGATTAATCAGCGTCTTTTCCGCCCATTATTTTGCCACACATGCCTACACTTCCGTCTGGTGCATCTTCGCGGCCTTGCTTTCGAGCTATTGCCTGATTTATTTCCGCCAGCTTGATTTGGGATTACGATCACGAAATATAGGTGTTCTGCAGCCAGTTGCCCAGGCTCAACCATCTTGAAAATTCGAGATCACAAAATGCAATGATCTGTTTGTTTGTCTGATGATGAATTGAAATAGATCATTGTATTTGTAATTTCGGTAATAGAGTTCTTCACTAACACAATTTCTCATAATGAACACCTGTGTCATTTTACTCGGATCGCCCAGAATCGATCAAATTTTTCCAAGATAAACCAAAACCAACTGTTTTCAGTCGATCTTGCCCGTTTGGGCTCACAAACTGCGTGACGATACGCCAATGAATTTCTATATTATGATTAAACCAACGGCCCGTTTGACCCCCGTTGGCCGAAAAAAACATCTACCGGCGCCACTCATGACTACCGAATCAACCGGCAAAAATGCTGATAAATCTGCCCCTGCGGCCCCTTGGCCGTCATGGCGAGTCCGTCTGGCCCGGCTTAGCCCCTACACGCTTGAAATCAACGAACAGCTTGACAGGCTCTATCAGCTCACCATCGCCCTGACGATCGTGCCCGGCATCATGGCCGCCATTATCCTCACACTTCTCACCGCCTTCGGTCGCCCGGATATCGGCCTGATCGCTATCCTCATCATCTTCGGCCCAATCATCGCTCTGGCATGGTGGGATTATCGTCGTATCGCTCGTCAGGCTCGAGCCTACCTTGCCAGCATTGAACCCAGTAATAAGTCAAGCCGTGAACCATCGGCTCCAGCCACTTAAAGAAAACCCCGGCAGAAGCGATCTCAACGCTTGGCTACTTGCTTTAAGATCCAATCAACGGCAGGCTTAGGGTCATCAAGGCCATGCGGATGATGCTTGAAGCCGGGCTTTAAAATCAGCTCTGTCTGTCCGCCCAGCCGCCGATAATTTTCAAACAGCTTCACCGTGTTTTCAGGGTAGGGCACCACCTCGTCGGCATCGCCACAGAGATGAAGCAGCGGCACGCCAGCCTTGGCCAGCGGCTCCAGGTTATCCACTGGGTTCTTTTTCCAGGCCAGCGCTTCCGCTTCGTCCTTAAATCCATAATCTTTGATCAATTTTGCCCAATCCCTCGGGCTGCCGGGCCCCTTGCCTTTACCACCCGGCCAGCTTTTAAAGTCGCACACCGGATTATCGCCCAGAATTGCTGCCACACCTGCCGGATTTATCGCCGCATAGTTGTAAGCATAAAGACCGCCGCGACTTAGCCCTTCTAGCACGCATTTTTTCGCCAGCCCGTGTTTTTCGGTCAGGAGCTTGTAAAAAATGTCGAATTTCGCCATGGCCGACGGGCATCCAAACGTATTACCCACTTGAAGATGCACCAAGTGAAAGCCGTTTTCCACCAGTGCCAGATCAATCTCGGGCCGATGGTCAAAAAACTCTGTCCGCCAGATCCAGGGCCGCCCGTCCGCAGCTTTTTTGGGCACAACCACAATCGCCGGCACATCGGCCACTGTAAAATCGTGGCGTTCAAAACCTCGCCACTGGCTGACTTTGCCGGGAAAGGCAAGGGCAGGGGCCTGGCCAATGCTTGCAATCAAAATAAAAATGGCAGAGATGGCGTGCATGATATTTCCAGGATGAAGGTCGTTTTGCTGATCGGTTCCTACTCATTTTAAACCATTCGGCTGACCGAATCGATGGCCAGCTTTTTGACGATCACTGCGGCCGACGGTTAAATTATTAAAGAGAGTTTAAGCACCTTGCCCTGAGGCTCATGCGGTCCACTTTTGCAGAATCAACCATGCGAAGCTATTCGAAAAAACTGTTTTTTTTCAGCATTTTGATCACCTTTGCCGGCTGCACTGGACCGGAGCCTCCACCCACACCTGCTGAATTCTCCGGTCAGCCGCCAACTCCCGTTCATCAGAATTTTAAGGGCATCAAACTGAAAATAGCCTCGCTGGAAGATACTGCCCTGTCTGAAGTTGCGGCCGATCTCCTGGGCGAATGGCAGGCTTCCACTCAGGGCGAAGTTGAAATTGTCGCCAAACCGACTGTTACAGAGCCCGGCTCGCTTGATCCCTCTGTTGATATCTGGCTGGTGCGGGGCCAAAAACTCGGTGAATTAATTGATCAAGACGCCCTCGAACCGCTGGGCAGCCTCAATGCCGACTGGGCTAAACGGCCGCCGGTTTTTGACTCGACCGTCACCAAATACGGCCCTGATCGATTTGCCGTCCCCATCGGCACCCGCATGCTTGTCATCGCTTATCGCGAAGAAGAATTGAAATCGCCCGCCACGCTGGAATCAATCCAGAAAGCGGGCCTTGTTTTTCCGCCAAAAACCTGGGATGAATTTGATAAACTTGTCGAACTGCTCCAGAAAACCAAGCCGGGATTGCTCGTAATTCCTACGAATATCGAACCAAACGATCAACTTCCGCTTGATATCTTCCTGGCCCGATCCACAGCCGTGGGCAAGCATCGCGATCATTTTTCGTTTCTTTTCAGCGCAGAATCAATGGAGCCCCGAATCGCAACAACGCCATTCGTTGATACACTCACAGCCCTGACCAAACTAAAACAGGCTGAAAACCTCACTCCATCCCAGGCCCGGGCCGCTTTTCGCGACGGCAAGGCCCTGATGTTGATTGACTATGCCGAAAATGCGTCAACCTGGGCCAAAGCCGATGAAAAAGGCAAAATTGGCGTGTTGCCGCTGCCGGGCAGCCTGCGCGTCTATGAGCCTGATCGTAAGGCCTATGACAAAATGGAATCTTCCCAGCCTTCTGCCTATCTGCCCATCGGCGGTGGCTATCTGGCGGTGATTGCTAAAGGACGAAAACCGGAATCACTCGCAGCAGCGAAAGATCTTTTGACCTATCTTGCGGGCGATTCCACGGCCACTACCTGGGCCGCAGATCGCCGAATGGCCATGTGCCCGACTCGCGATGCCATGCTGGCGGCCGGTTTTGTGGACCCCCGAATTGCTCCACGAGTTGAATCTGGCGCCTGGGGCGAGGCGATTTTAACGCAAATTACGGGCGAAAATGCAGTGGTTGGCCTTCGAATTCCACAGGCATCAGAATTTCTGGCAGATCTTCAGACGGCTGTCACCGCTTCGCTTAATGGCAAACCACCAGCGGGCGAACTGGAAAATGCCGCCAAAAAGTGGAAAGATCGAGTTGCCGCCTTTGGCCCGGCTCGCCTGAAGTGGCATTATCGCCGCAGCCTCGTTCGGCCAGTGACCGACCCGAAAGCACCACCACGCGGGCAATAATAATTGATTCCATGAGCGACGATGCCCCTGATGAGAGTCTGACTTCCGTACGCTCAACAGAGGCTGAGCTCAAGGAGCTTATGGGGCTTTTTGACGCCCCGGCCTTTGCCCGACGCGGGCGTGATGTGGAATGGGCAGTGGCTCGCACCCTCGAAATCAGCCGTCGCCAGCGCATTGAGATGCTGGAAATGGTCCATTGCCGATTACGCATGTGGGTGTCTGCCACCAGTGGATATCACGATTGGCAAATTGCTTTTACTGCCCCCATCGATTATCTCTGGCAAATGACAGAAGCCAGAGAGCCGTTGTGGGGTAACTCTAATAAAGTTCGCCCTCGAGCAGTCTATTCAGCCTCACGCGACCTTGTATCAAGCCTCGAACGTTTTAATAACCGCTGGGGAAAGTGGGTCAATAAGCTTG
>JBILGL010000041.1:0-14392 GCA_044351075.1 Isosphaeraceae bacterium
CCACTTTGCCCTTCCCAAAGAATCAGACGCAATCAGTGCCATAGCCCCTATCGGCCAACGGGCTTTACGCTCGTCGAGTTACTTGTTGCTCTAAGCATTATCGGCTTGTTGATGGCTCTGTTGTTACCGGCGATTCAAGCCAGCCGCGAAGCTGCCCGACTGGCCCATTGTCAGAATAATTTGAAGCAAATCGGGCTTGGTGTGGCCCAATATTTAAATAGCATGCTTTATTTTCCGCAGGCCAGATTAAAATCAGGCGATCCACGTTATCTGCTTTTCCTTGATGCACCGTGCTCCGGGCCGATCGATCGTAGTTTTCTGGTTGCAATTTTGCCGTTTATGGAACAAAAAGCACTTTTTGAGGAATTCAATCATACCGTCAGCGTTTTCGGGCCAGAACAATTCACCGCAAGATCTCGCACTGTTGCAACTTATCTCTGCCCCAGTGATACCGCATCCGGCATGATACGTGAAACCTATCTGAATGGCTATCTTCCCGGTAAAGGCTCGCTCAGTGAAAATGCGACACCCGGTTCCATGGCAAGCTATGCGGCATGTCACTCGGCTTATGGTGCGGTCGCAACAGGCGGCATTAGTAGTTGCAAGCCACCAGAGATTGATGTAATTAATGCCAACGGATGCATCACTGACTTGCCAAATATCAGCATCTCTTCTGTTATTGACGGTCTGAGCCAGACCATGATCGTTAGCGAAAAATCAGCAACAATCGCTGAGAATCTCTTGTCGATGTCTTCTCGTGATCCAGAAATTAAAGCCTCTTCGGGGCAATGGTATTTAGGCAGCAATGGCGACACAATGTTTGATGCCTCTTATGGCCCCAATGCCTTTCGCTCAAAAGAGCCAACGAACGTAAAAGCATGGGTATATGCGGCTTCCAGCAACCATAGCTCAGGTGTAAACACTCTAATGGGTGATGGGTCAGTTCGATTTATCAAAAACACCGTTGAATCGATCAACAATGTGCCCGGCGTGCGGGGCGTCTGGCAAAAACTGGCAACCCGTAATGGCGGTGAAGCATTGAATCAAACTGATTTTTAATCTCTAATTTTTTCAATTTATTCATCACGTTTACATTGTGAGCAATAAATCTCCAATTTCTGTTAAACCGTTTAGCATGACGATGCAGCGATTACCGATCGCCTGAACAACTTCGGATTTACCAATTTTCCGTTTTATGCTACCCATACGGCCAGCTATCAGAGGCTTCCCATGTCCGGTTGTAACGATCATTCGTTTGGCAACATGCGTAACGAAGGCAATTCAAAGAATTCACAAGATATGGATAAAGGCTCTTTAAAATCAGTGCCGATGAAAATTGATAGTGTATAAGGCCGCCCATGGACGGGGTCACTTTCGGGTGAGAGCGAAGGGAATGCTCGTCTCCGGGTTGGTTTGTCGAGGAGCATTTGTCATGAAAAAGCTGAAATGGGGTCTTCTTCTGACCCTTTTGGCGTGTATCGGTTCGCCCGGTGCCGCTCGGGCCGCCTCGTACGGCGGTGCCGCGTCGCTGGGCTGTTCTCCTATCCCCTGCGGCGATACCTATGTGGAATATCGCCCGCAGAAACAAACAATCATGCAGACCGTCGCGGAAACGCAATATGTTCCGCGTCAGGTGACGACCTCTAAGCAGGTTCTGGAAACAGTCTATAAACCACAGACTGTTACAGAGATGCGTACCGTCGCCGAAACCGGCCTGCGTGATGAGCTTTACACCATCCAGAAGCCTGTTTATCGCACCGTTCTTCAGGAACAGCGATACACCGTGCAGCGCCCCGTGCAGCGAACCGTCTTTAAGGACGTCGCCTACACCGTGCAGCGTCCTGTGCAGGAAACGCATCTGGAAAATCGTCAGTACACCGTGCAGAAGCCGGTGCGTGAAACGGTCATGCAGACGGTCGCCTACAACGTGACCACGCCCGTTCGCGAGACGGTCTATCAGGATCAGGCCTACACCGTTTGCCGCCCGGTTCAGGAAACCGTGATGCAGAACGTAACGGAATACGTCAACGTGCCTGTTGTGCAGACGGGCATGAAGACGGTCGTTGAGTGCATCAAGGTGCCGGTGCAGAAGACATGCTACCGCACTGTGCCTTATCAGGTCTCTGTGCCGGTGCAGAAGACTGTTCTGCAAAGCCAGCAATATACCCAGATGGTGCCCGTCAAGCAGTGCTCATACCGTGAAGAACAATACACGGTGCAGAAGCCGGTTTACAACACCGTCATGCAGACTGTCAATTACACCGTCAATCGCCAGGTTCAGCGCACGGTCATGAAGCAGGTGCCATGCACCTATCAGAAGCCGGTACGCGAAACCGTCATGCAGACCTGCCAATACACCGTCTGCCGCCCGGTTCAGCAAACCTCGATGCAAACTGTTCAGGAAACAGTCATGCGGACGGTTGCTGAAACCCGCACGGTGGTTGACACCAAGACGATCTGCGTACCTGTGACGGTCTCAAAACCAGTCACCCGCACCATTTGCGTGCAGACCTGCCAGAAGATTTATGTGCCGGGCAAGACGATCTGCGTCAATGGCCAGTGGGTGCAGTGCCCCGGCACTTGGGAAGATCGCATGGTCAGCGTGCCTTCAACCGTGACTGAAAACGTCTGCGAAACGACCTATCAGCAGCAGACAATTAACTGCGAACGCCAGGTCACCGTCTGCCGCCAGGTGCCTGAAGTCATCACCAAGCAAGTGCCTGTGACGACCTGCACCATGGTCAGCGAAGTGGTGACCAAGCAAGTGCCTGTGACCGTCTGCAAGATGGTCAGCGAAACAGTTATGAAGCAAGTTCCCGAAACCATCTGCGAAGTCGTCCCAACGGTCTGCACCAAGCAGGTCCCCGTGACGACCTGCACCATGGTCAGCCAGATCTGCAAGAAGACTGTGCCTGTGGTTAACACGGTGATGGTTGCCCAGAACTGTGTCCGCCAGGTGCCTGTTACCGTCACGGAAAACGTGCTCAAGACCTGCTACAAGACTGACCCCTATACCGTGACCACGATGGTTGATCAGCGCGTGACCAAGCAGGTCCCTGTGCAGATCACCAAGATGGTCAAGGAATGCCGTGTCAAGCAGGTTCCGGTTTCCGTAACGAAGATGGTTCGCGAAACGGCCGTTCGTAAGGTTCCTGTAACCGTCTGCAAGATGGTCACCACCACCTGCACCAAGCAGGTTCCAGTCACCACCTGCAAGATGGTCACAGAAGTTCGCAATTGTCAGGTTCCAGTCACCACCTGCAAGATGGTCACAGAAACCTGCACCAAGCGAGTGGCTGAAACCGTTTGCGAAATGGTGGCTCAGGAATGCGTCAAGCAAGTGCCTGTAACGACCTGCGAAATGCAAACCATTCAGTGCAGCCGCAAGGTGCCCTTCACCGTTTGCAAGCAAGTGCCAGTTTCAAAGACGATCTGCGTGCCTGAAACAGTGGCCCGCACCGTGAGCGAAACCCACACCGTGATGGACCCCGTCTGCGTGACGAAGCAGGTTCCAGTCACGGTCTGCACAATGGTTCCGGTGGTCGTCAAGCGTCCGGTAACGGTCCTGCCAAGTGCCCAGAGCATCCTGGCCACGCCGCAAACGGCCCTGCCGACCAGCAAGATCATGCCCAGCGCCCAGCTTTAATGCCGGCCGCCTGAGCATCAGATAAAAACACTACCAACCCGGCGGGGCATGTTCTTCATGCCCCGTTTTTTTATTACAATTTGGTTCGACGAAGCCAGATTCAAAATGCAATTTTATAACGGAGAGCGGTCATCCTGACCGCTTGATTGATTTCCTTCGGTCGCAACGTTAATGTCTCTCATTTATTAAACAATTGTCTATAGATCAAAAACCAACCCACACCACATGATTCACTTCTGGCAATTCCTCTCGGTTCAAGTATAATCAGGGCCCGGAACAACTTCCCCTCAAAAAAGCCCTGCTACAGGTTCCCGAACCATGCCCCAGCCTCATTCTTCCCGCCGTTTTTTTCTTCAGGCAACCACTGCGGCATCGGCCCTGGCACTACTCAATCGGGAATCTGAAGCGGCTCAGGCAGGGCCTCTGTTTGTTTACGTTGGCACTTTTTCATCGCCCCTGAAAGATGTGCTGCCCACTCAGGTTGACCTCCCGCCCGGCAATGGCCGCGGCATCCATATTTTTCAGATGGATCGGCAAACCGGCAAACTCACACCGGCGGGCGAAGTGCGATTGGGCACCAGCCCAAGCTGCCTTGCATTAAACGCTGAAGGCACGCAGCTCTATTCCGCCAATGAAACGGACCGCGTTAATGGCACCAAGGAAGGCTCTGTCAGCTCGTATGAAATCGACCGCACCACCGGTGCCCTGAAGCTGCTCAATACCGTGCCCTCTGGCGGCGATGGGCCGACCTATATCAGCATTCACCCTTCCCGCAAGTTCCTGCTGGTAGCCAACTATTTCGGCGGAACGGTTGCCGTGCTGCCGATCAAGGCTGATGGTACACTTGAAAAACCATGCGACGTCAAGGTTGACTCCGGCAAGATCGGCCCGACCAAAGCCCCCAACGCTAAGCCCGGCAGCTTCGCCATCAGCGGCCACGACCGCACGCATGCCCACATGATTGAATCAGACCCATCCGGCAAATACGTGCTTCATGTTGATCTGGGACTCGACACCATTTACGTCTGGCAATTCGACGCCGAAACCGGCAAGCTCAGCCCTGCAGCAGCTCGCCACGAGGTGAAACTGCCGCCGGGCGATGGCCCTCGCCACTTCCATTTTCATCCCAACGGCAAATGGTTTTATTCGATTCAGGAAGAAGGTTCGACAATCGTTTTATTTGATTATGACCAAAGTAGTGGTGCGCTGAAAGAGCGGCAGACGATTTCAACACTGCCCGAAGGCTTCGCCGGCAGCAATTTCTGCTCGGAAATTCTGGTCTCGGCTGATGGCAAATTCGTCTATGCCGGTAATCGCCTGCACGACAGCATCGGCATTTTCGCCATCGGCCCCGACGGCACGCTCAGCCATGTGGCCGACGAATGGACGCGCGGCAACTATCCTCGCAGCTTCACTTTCGACCCCACCGGCAATTTCCTGCTCTGCTGCAATCAGCGGGCCGATCATGTCTCCATCTTCAAAGTCAATAAATCAACCGGTCAATTGCAATTCACTGGCCAATATGCCCCGGTCGGCAATCCCTCGCATATTGTTTTTCTTGATACTGCCGGAAAATAAAAACTTCGGCGTAAAAAACAATCCGAATTGCATTATCGCCGCCTTGGGCGATCCAAATCCCTAGCAATTTCTGTTTCTGGTTCCAGGCTTTCCAGAATCGGCCTGCCCAGCCTGACTTGCGGCGATGCAAACGGGCTGGTTGCACCATTAGCCGGTGGCGCATAATCAGGCGTGATCTGTGGCGAAAAAACCGGCGATGCCTGCGGCGTCGGCGAAACAATCTGACGTTCGTCAAGCCAGCGAATCACTTCAGGGAAAATCTCGCGAGGCGCAGATCGTGCCCACACAAGGTCGCAGTGGCCATAATCAAGCTCATGCCCCTGCTTTTTCCCGAATCGCCGAAAAGTCTTGTCGGTGGAACTTAACTGCTCGAAAGTCCATGATTTCGACTGAATATCGGCCATCACATCGCCGTCGCCCGCGACAAACAGAGTCGGCGTAACGATTTTATCGAGATTCGCCGAATAATCTGTTTGCCTGTCGGCTGAGAGAAATCGTCCTTCGCGGAGGTAGGGCTTAAGCTGACGCAGAGCACCGGTGCCGGGGTCTTCCAGCGTATAGCCATAAAATCGGTCAACTGTCTGGGCGTCCACATTATCACGAGTGTAATAGAAGCGGTCCACATAGGCCAGGCCTGGTGGACGGCCGAATCGCATGGGCCGGGCCAGCCGGCTGGTGCTCGTTAATTGTAAAAGAGCGCAAAGGGCCGTATTGGCATTGGCCATCTCGCGAGAATCTTTTGTCGGAAAAACAACGGCTGTAGAACCCATGCCGACAAAGTTGGCGACTCTGAATCGCTCCGGATGCTCTTCCAGAAAGGGAAACATGAGCATGCCGCCGAGGCTGTGGCCGATCCAGTTCACTTGTTCATGCCCAGTGCGTTTACGCACATGCTCAAGCACGGCAGGCACGTCGTAAAAGGCCTGATCATCGGTCGTCCAATTCCGTTCGCCTCGCTCCGGTAGCGGCGTATTTCGCAAAATGGAATTAATATGGGCGTATTTTTCAGGAGTCGATCGGCCGGAACTGCGGCAATCATAGACAAAAACGTCGTAGCCGGCATGTGTCAGTTGCTTGGGCAAATTATCGTCGGTGATTGTCCAGAAAGTCGCATTCAAGCCCAGCCCATGGGCCAGCACCACCGGCATTTTGGTAGGGTCGGGCCGGTGTGGCCGATAATGCCGCACGCCCAGAACCCAGTTATCACGTGTTTTGATGAATTGATCAGTGCAGGGCATCAGGTCTGGCGAGCCGGCTTTTTCACGGATCGAAGCGCAGCCGGGCAAAAGGGCAAAGCCTATGGCCTGGAGCAGAAATTTTCTGCGATGTCCGGCAATAGCCGGCTGATCTCGTTTCAGACGCCTCAAAGCCGTCGGCCTCCTTGCCGATTCGCTGCCCGACAATCGGATGAAAAGCGAAATCAACCCAATTAAGCGGGCCGACCAGCTTCTCAGCTTATTGTTCTTGCTTCTTAAATATCGAAATTTCATCCCGGCCGGGTCGAGAGCGAGGACCCAAACTTACCATCACGGGAATCATACATTTGATGACACTCCTAGAAATGTAAAAATCCGTATAACCGGCAGAAATTAACAGATTTGTTCGAATAGTATCGATTACAGGCCTGAGTGAAGCTGGCGAGTCTGAATAAAGCGAAAAAATGAGGCAGACTTTTCGCAACTCCTCATTACTATTTTTCAAAAGTATGTTAGATTGGATTTATTGCGGAGTTTGAACGAGGCTCATCGACGAAGCGGATTACGCTGACCGGCAGGATTGCCGCGAGTATTCGCTCCTCGCTGTTTCAAGGATGGAAGGATGAACCGATGGTCTTTGGCAAGTTGGGGTTTGAGCGACAGACCAGGGCGGCATCGCTGCTATTGGCAGGGCTGATTTTCGGTCTCCTGCTTGGGCAAAAGCCGGTTACGCAATTGGTCGCCCAGCAGTCACCTTCTTTAACTGCCCCAACGGGCGGCCTGCAGGTGGTCATGTCGGGTGATCCTGAGAAATCTCAGTGGGTCACAATCGTTAACCCCTCCTCACAGGCTCTGGCCATCTATCGGTTTGAACCTAATAACCCGCGTGGTGCCTTGAAGTTGGAGGCGGTTCGCCAGTTTCGTTGGGACTTGATGCTCAGTGAGTATCAGAATCAGCCACCCGAAGTTTCGTCCGTTGAGTCGATGCTCCGTGGCAAACGCTGAATCTCATTATGCTCTTGATGCAAACCTGGCGATGGCGGTCTGGAACGATCAAATCCCTGGGCTTTCCTGAATCAATGAGCAGGTAAGGTCCGTCGCACGAGGTGAGACTATGGCCGATTTCTACACCATGGAGGAAGCCGCCCGAGTGCTCGGGATCAGCTTGGATGAGCTGAAGCAACGGATTGCCAACGGAGAACTGAGACACGCGGGCGAAGGCGGTTCGCCCCAGTTCCGCAAGACGGAAGTTGACGAATACGCCCGCCGCCAGGGCCTCGGCTCTGACCCCGATTTACAGTCAGACCTGAGCATCGACGACCTCGACTTCAACGACATCTTCCTCGGCCAGGGCGAAAGCGACCTTGGTGCCCCGACTGTCGGCATTAACAAGGCAGAAGCCGAAGCCGCCATCAAACCAGCCATTTCGGCCGCTGATCAGGACCTACTCGGCCTCGCAAGTGGTGGCAAGCCAGCCGAATCCGATATCAATGTCGTGAAATTGAATCCGCTGAGTGCCTCTGATTCCGACGTCCGCGTCAGCCCTGTCGCCGGTAAAAAAGGCCCCAGCGATTCTGACGTCACACTGCTCTCTTCCGAATCAATCGAGCTGGATCTGGGCGACCTGACCCCGATGGCCAGCGGCAGCAAGTCCGGCGACACCGCCGAAAGGACCATTGAACTTGGTTCTTCGGACGAAATTCCAATGATCGACGGCTCAAGTGATTTCGAACTCTCGCCCTCCGGCGTGATCGACGCTCTTCAGCCTGAATCAGGCAGCGATTTCGAACTCTCGGCCATCGATTCCAGCTCAGAAATCGACGTTCCTGCTACCCAGACGGCGTCTGTCTCCGATTACAAGTCCGGCCCCAGCGGCTCCGGCGTCAATCTCGCCAAGCCAAACGACACCGGCATCGGCCTGACTGACTTCGACGCCGACTCCATCGAACTTGCCCCGGTTGACGACGCACCACCGGCCAAACCAGCCCCGGCCCCTGTCGCTGCCGCCAAACCGGCCGCACCAGCCGCCGGCAAGCCTGGCGATACGGGTGTCGCCGCCGCAGCCACCAGCTTTGACGACACCGACTTTGAAATCGGTGATATTTCTGAATCAATCTCACAACCAGTTGTTGCAGCTGATCAGACCGTTCAACTTGAATCAGCCAGCGACTTTGAGATCGATCAGTCCGACGAGCTTTCCATGATCGCTCCAGGCGCCGCGATCGGCTCAGGGGCACGTAAAGCCGTTGCCACCGCCAAAGCCAGCATGCCGGAAGGCGACAGCAGCGATAGCTGGGATGTGGGCGATGGCCTCCCCTCAAGCGACTCTGAAAGCGAAGTGCCGGTCCCTGCACCGGCCAAATCTGCCGCCAAGCCGGCCCCGGCCCTTGTGCGTAGTGGCGTAAGTGCTGAATGGAGCACGCCATGGGTTGTCGCCCTCGGCTTCTCCACAGCCATGATGCTTCTTTTGACGATGGTTGCTTTTGACCTCGTCAAGAACCTCTATGAATTCCGGGGCACCACCCCCGTTTCCTCTGGCCTGATCAAACAGATCGCCAGCATTCTCGGTGGCAAGTAAGTCGAGCCAGGCCCAGCTGTAAAACCATGCTGGGCCTTATCTTCTGAATTCATCGCCGGATCGAAGGGAGTCGATCCTCATGGTTAAAAGAGAATCACGAACAAACCGAATTCAGCCCCATCTTTATGTGGCGTTTTCGGTTTTATTTTTTAACGGATGTTCAAGCTGGCCATGGCCTGCCGGCAATCGAGAGGCTGAACGCCTCACCCGAGTGATTCATAATGAAAACGCCCGGCTCAAGGATCTGGTTGTCCAAATGCAGGCCACGCGTGAGGATATGGCCCAGCGAGCCATTGACGACAACCGGCGCATTGAGTCGCTCGCTCAGGAAAACGAAGTCCTGCGTAACAGCGTGGCCGCCTATCAATCAGAGCGTGAACGCATGGCCCGGGCCTTCCAGACGCTTCAGCAGCAGGTGCAGGTCGTTCTCAGCGACCGCGCCACACTCACCTCTTCAAATGCCAGCCCCAGCACTGATCAAGCCAGCTCGCAGCCAGCCCTGCCCCCGCCCGAAGGTCGGCTGACAGAGAACGGCAAAGTCCTGAGCCTCAACCTCAACGACTGGTTCCTGCCCGGTTCATCTATCTTTAAGCCCTATCAGGAAGATCGTTTACGCTTACTCGCCGCCTGGCTCGCACCACAGCTTGAACAGGTGGCTGAAGTCAATTACCGGGCTTCGCGCGAAAACTCAGAGCAAGTTCGCGCAGTCTCTGCCTCCAAGGCCGACCTGATGTCAAAAACTAACGATTTTAACGATTTGGCAAAAATTCGGGCGAACAGGTTCTGGGAAAACCTTCACCCTTATTTACCTGCCGATAAATCAGCAGGCATAAGGCTTAAAGCAATCTTTCCAAGCACCTCTGAAGTGGCTTCCGGCCCCGGTGCCGACGCCTTGCAAATCCGCATGAAATAATCACAAGCTGATACTTATAATGACTTTAGAAAAAGTTTAACTCTTTTTTGATTGCTCGCTTGACAGGTATGCCTCTTCGGTTGGATAATCAGTCTGGATCAAATTCCGGATTGACTGATCAGGGGCAAAGCTGATGAGAAGTTTTCGGTGGTTGCCAAGTTCTCTGTTGATTCTTATCGCATCAGTCTCGGCTGGAGCAGCCCAGATTGAGGGCGATTACGTTGAGTCACGCACAGCGGACATTTTCACGGGTCCCTGCTTCTCTAATGCCGAGGTGTTTATCTACGGCAAGCAGGCCGTGGCTGCCTGGAAAATCAAAAAAGGCCAGTTCAATGGTGTTGACCTGAGCGGGCTCACTGTGGCCGCCGCTATCAAGGGCAGCACTACGTTTTCGGAAGACCGACCCGAACTTGCCGAGTCTGTCATCATTGTTGACGAAACAGCCGACAGCCAACAGCGTGAAGCCCTGATCGGCTTCGCCAAAACAATGGTCGGCAAGCGTTTACAGAATATTGTCGCGGTTCGGACGGCACACATGGGCCTGACTGTTGAATCGCACGACATGGCTAAGAACATGTCAGAACATGCCAAGCATCACGGCATGCCGCATGCTCCGCGTGCCTCGTTCTGGGCCCCTGGCCTGGCTGAAATCCTGACTCGGCCGCTGGACGACACGGACCACCTCTGCGGCAACGAAGTTGTCGCCTATGCCCCCCTCTCTCGAGGTGTGGATGTCCTTCCCGCATATACACTTGCACATAAATTCCAGGGTCCTGGCCTTGGTGGTGTCTGGAATGACCCGAACGCCCGCAGCTCTTTTGTGGGCCACTTCAGCTATTGATCCGTACGACTTGCCTGGGATCCGCCGGATGTTACAGCAATGTGACACTCGGCGGACCCTCGCTTTTTATTGACTTCGCTTCTGCCCAGCCCGCCACAGGCCGCTCTTAATCATCTGAGCGACCGCTCACTGATTCCCACCTTCAAGCCATGAATCATCAAAAAATCGTCGTTTCAGTCTCCGCTCTTTTTCTCTTCAGTTCATCACTGCTTTTTGCCCAGCTCAAATCCAAAAAAGTCGATTCAAAGGCCCCAGCGGCCACGGCTGCAGAGATTCAGTCGATTCTCGGCGGCTCAGCGACCGAAGTCACCGACGACAGCGGCAAAACAGTACTTAAAGTCTGGATTTCAAAAGAATTAGCTGGCACTTCAAAGCCTGCCGGTCCAAAGGGAACCATCCTCTTCCCATTCATTCAGGAAGGTCAGCTTCTGGGTGTTGTTGAAGTCGTTTCGCAGGTCGGCGACTATCGCGATCAGCCGATCGCACCGGGCCTCTACACCCTTCGCTATGGCCTTCAGCCGGTCAATGGCGACCACCTTGGTGCCAGCCCTTACCGCGACTTCGCCTGCCTGATACCGGCAAAAATCGACATCAAACCCGAAGTGCTCACCAAGAAAACACTTGAAAAATCAAGTGCTGAGGCGGCCGGCACCAGCCACCCGGCGATTATGATGTTTCTCCCCCCCAAAGCTGAGGCCAAAGCAGGCGAAATCATACGCGACGACGAAAACGACCGGACATCGATCGTGCTACCCCTGCTGATCAATGCCGAAGGTGCGAAAACTGAAGTCAAAATCCAGTGGGTCGTGCAAGGCCGAGCCCCGGTCTGATCATTTTTGAATCAATTGATCGATACGAAAAAAAAGGCAGGCCATTTCGACCTGCCTTTTCTCGTTTTATTGTCTGAAAAAATCAGGCCACAGCCGATTTCGTACCATAACCAAGCCCGGCCAGTTGATTGGCCACTGCCTGATAAACCCTTCGGCTGTCAAGCTCTGTGAAGCATTTCGTATGGCTGCATTTCTTTTGCAGGCTGCCGGCACAGTCCACCTTGGTCGTTACAGTCATTGAATTGGCCGCAAAAGCCCCGGTACGGGCAGTGCGAGTGCAGGTGAAAATGCCGACCGTCGGTGTTCCAACCGCCGCTGCCACGTGTAAAGGACCTGTGTCGTTGGTCACAAGCAGGTCAAGCTCGCCACAGATCGACTGTAGTTCTGGCAGCGACGTTGAGCCGATCAAATTCGTCACTGGCCCAAGACGGTCGCGCGATTCAGCCACAAATTTCTGGGCCAGAAGCGTATCTTCCGGGCCACCGATCAATAAAACAGAGCCACCATGCGTGGCCCGAGCCATCTCGGCCACCTTGATAAACTGCTCTACCGGCCAGCGTTTGGTCTGCCAGCGAGCCCCGATCGTATAACCAATCAGCGGGCGAGGCAGGTTCTCAACAGCTGTGCGTGCCCAGGCCTGTGTGCGTAAAGTTTTGGGCCAGAAGAAACTTGGCTTGTCTGCCGGCTTCATGATCCCAAGCCCGATCGAAAGTCGCTTCAGGCGTTCGACAGCATGCACATCGCCAGAAGGAATATCAATCGTATCAACTTTATGAGTATAAAAATTGGTCGATCCTTCGCGGCTCTCCGCCAGACCAATCCGCACCCTGGCACCGGTTGATCGTGCCATAAGACCTGATCTCAGCAAACCTTGCAGGTCAATCACCAGGTCAAAATTGTGCTGCCGAAGCGACCACAACCAGCCAAAAAATCGCATGGCACCGCCCACACCACTACCGAATCCCCTACGGTCAAAAGGGATAAGCTCATCAATGCCGGGGTGGTGTTCCAGCAGTCCCATCAAATTTTTGTTGATCACCCAACTGATCCGGGCATTCGGCCAGGCTTGGCGAGCCGCATTCAAAACCGGCAGAGACATAACCACATCGCCCAGAGCGCTAGGCTTGATGATGGCAATTCGGCGCGGCTCAAAGCCTGCTGGCAAAAGACTTTCAGTGGGGATGGACACGTGAACGACTCCATTCGGAACCAGTATTGACATTCAGGGTGTCAACCTCAAAGCCGCAGCCTTTTTCCCATCAGCGATATGGTCAGGCCGGCAACTCTGCCGTAACATAGGTTATATCGGCCAAAACGACAACGCGACTTGCCACCATAATTCGAAGAGCCGTGAATCCCGTGGTGCTTTTTCTCCGAAAATTCGCCCAAGTCTTCCTCTTGATATCACTTGCCAACATCGCCAACTTCTGCGCCCAACTCGGGGCACAAGAGGCCCAGCGTGGAGTGGTCGATTACAAGCCAACCGCGCTGGAAGTACAAGTACCAGATCTGTTTAAGCTCAAAACGGCAAGATTTCAGTGGGAACTCAAACCCGTTCGCCAATCGCAGCGACACCACGTCTGGTCACTTCGCTATCCCTCGCCCATGCAGGGAGCAATCGCAGAAAACAACGTTGTCCATGCCGAATATTTTCTGCCGGCATCATCGCAATGGACGGGCAAGCGCATGCCTGCCACCGTTGTCTTGCACATCCTCGGGGCAGATTTCCCACTCTCCCGCTTCATGGCCGCCCGGCTTGCAGATAACGGCATCGCCGCCCTTTTTGTTCAGCTCCCCTATTACGGCAAGCGCAAACCGCCGGAAAAGCCTGAAGTGAAATTCCTGAGCGGCGACATGAACCGCTCGCAACAGGCTATGCAACAAGGTGTTCTGGATATCCGTCGGGCCTTCGCCTGGCTCGCATCCCGACCCGAAGTTGACCCATCAAACATTTATTGCACCGGCGTTTCGCTGGGCGGCATTATGTCGGCCCTCTCGGTTGCTGTTGACCCAACCGTCAAAGGGGGCGTCTTCACACTCGCCGGTGGCGGCCTGGCCGATATTCTCTGGAATATGCCCGAAAAAGAGGCCCGGATTTATCGCGCAGCCTGGGAAAAATCGGGCCGGTCGTTTGACGATCTGCGTGCTTTGGTTGATCCGCTTGACCCGCTCACTTACGCCGCCAGCCTGAAAAACAAGCGAGTTAAAATGATCGCCGCCAAGGTCGATGAAGTCGTTCCGCCAAAGTCGGCCAAAGCGCTCTGGCAAGCTGCCGGCCAGCCGCCAATCGTCTGGTACGACGCCGGCCATTATTCAGCCGTCGCCTTTTTACTGCCAGCTCTTGAAGAAACCATCCAGTTCATTCAGCCCAAACAACCCTGAATACTTATTCTTTGCAGGCCACATCGCCCTAAGATTCTGTATCCTGTTCGACGGAAAAATGCGAACAATTGCACAATTGAGATTTTCAGGAAGGTGGTTTCCGGGGAGAATATTATTCTACATTTGCTGGTAAGCGATTGCACTGATGCCTGCCAGCCAACATAAACCAATGGGAGCACAAGAGATGAGTGAGCCGAACCCGAATGACCCGACGAAACCCCAGGCCACATCGCAGGGTACGGCGGCAACGGCGGCAGCTCGTCCGGAACCCCAGCCGATCTCTGGCATGATGCCAAATACCGGCGTGATGGTCGGTACGGCCGGATATCCGCCCATGGCGGGCCAAGGGCAGCCCCCTTCTCGCCCGGTGGCTTCACAACAGGTGAAAGCACGCGTTACGAGTGCGTTTCTTTACGTTAAATCGGTCG
>JBILGL010000413.1:0-4466 GCA_044351075.1 Isosphaeraceae bacterium
TCCGACGGCTGCTTTGCCTGCTGCGATTCAGGCGCAGCTTCACAATGCTCCGCCGGCGGGTGCAGGTTATCCGCGACTGCCGGCCGAATTTGGGGCCAGCTGGGCATCAAAAACGACACTTCTCAATCCGATTGTGCATGGCTGGGCGGTGTTGACATTACCTTATCTTGAAGGTGGTATTGTCGCGAATTCTTACAACTTTGAAATCACTTTCTGTGGCACGGCCCGTGCTGCATCGGCGGCTGATCAGCAGCCGAATGCGACATCGATTCAGACGGTGATGAACGTTTTTCTTTGCCCGTCGAATGCCAGCGGACTGAAAGTCACTAAGGGTAATGCGGTAAACATATTCACGCAGCAGCAGATCAATGGCTGGACGGCGGCAGTTTCGGATTATGCCACGAACGAAGGCATGCAGGGCAATGCACTCAAGTTTTTGCCGACAGGCAACTATTATGGACTGATGATGCTCAATACGCCGAGGCGAATTGCTGAGATTGTTGACGGCACCTCGAATACTTTTCTGATGGCGGAGGATGCCGGCCGGCCCAATCGTTATGAAAAAGGGCGTTTGACAGGTCAGAACATTTCGGGTGCGGCATGGGCGGATTATGAATCTTCCTACGGTACAGACGGCTGGCGTGGCACTCCCTGTCATACCAACTGCGATAACGACAACGAAGATTACGCCTTTCATCCGGGCGGTGCCAATAAGCTTTATGCAGATGGCTCCGTGCGATTCATGAAAGAATCAACGGATATCAAGGTCTTTGCACGTCTGCTGACATACAGTGGTGGCGAAGTTGTATCGGCTGATCAGTATTGATCGAGGGGATTTCAACGTGATTCGTTCTGTATTGTCACTGCCAATTTTGATTGTCAGTCTTTTTGTGATCAGCGGGTGTGGTAGTTCCAACGAGTTTGGCGTCACGCCCGTTCCTGCCAGCGGCAGCGTGCTTGTGGATGGCAAGCCCGTTGCAGGTCTGACGGTCGAACTCAATCCGACCTTCAAATGGCCAAATGAAAAAATGCCCTTTCCCCAAGGCAGAACCGATGCCGATGGGAAGTTTAAACTCGGTACCTTTTCGCCGGACGATGGTGCCATACCTGGCGATTACCAGATCTCAGTCAAAACCGACTCTTCCGAAGGGCTGGGTAAAATTACCGCCCCTATCGGAATGCAATATGCCGATGCTTCAACATCAGGGTTGAAGGCGACGATCAGGAACGAGGCAACCGAGATTCCTTCGTTAAACCTTAAGCCAAATAATGTTGAGCAGAAGGTTCAGAAAAGTATTCCCAAACGATAATACCAGTCTGAAAGTCATAATTGGTGTCAGCTGCGAGAAAATCTTGTCGCTGGCACCTCATTTATTTGTCAATTACTATCGTTTTGAACGAAATCCCTAAAACTTGCTTGAACATCGACTGGTTGATTGTTAAGCCTTATTTAGTAAATAATTATACGAGAAAGTGGATGTTTCTCACCCATCTCAATTTTCGGGCCCCTTTCATGTTTCGCCTGAATGCTGACACTTCTCTGATCAACAAACAGGCTGATCGCTCGCAGAAGAGGCTCGTCAGGCTCGTCTTTCAGCTCGTTTTTGTGGTTTTTCTGTTCACGCAGGTCTCACGCCCATCGTTCTGGGCCGGGCTCATGGGGCGATCAATCGCCGACGAAAACGCCGGTAATCCGCCGGGCACACGCCTGATCGACCCTGAACAAAAGCCTCCAGCCCTGCCAGCGGGCATGTTTCTGGCCGCTCAGGGGCCACCAAAAGAGGCGGCTGAAGGGCCTGTCAACGAAGTGATCAAAGAAGAGCAGTTGCCGGTGCAACTGCCTCCTGATGACGACAACAAAGCGATTAAAACGCCGATGGAGGATCTGCCGTTTCTGCTGGAATCGCTGGTTGATCTGGACCGCGACCTCCCGCCCGCCCTTTACTATCACTTTCTGGACAAAGCCCGCCAGGCCCCGACGGAGCGGCTGCTGCACGACGCCCGCCGCGATGTCACCTTCAGCCATCTCTACCGCGACCCGCGCGAAGACCCCAAACGCTATCGGGGCCAGCTCGTCGCTCTTTCCGGCACCGTTCGGCGGGCATTGGCCTTTGATATTCCGCCGAATGCCTATGGGCTGACGAAACGCTATGAGATCTGGCTCTTTACGGAAGATTCAGGCAAGTTTCCGTGGGTAATTGAGCTGACGGAGCTGCCGCCCGGCTTTCCGCTCGGGAATAGCCTGCAAGAGAAGGTGGAGACGGCCGGTTTTTTTCTCAAGCTCTGGGCTTATCGGGCGCAGGACGGCTTCCGCTCGGCCCCCGTGCTGCTGGGGCGTGGGCTTAATTGGCGGCGGACGGATCAAGTCAAAGCACGGTTTGACAGCCAGATGAGCTGGCTGATCGCCGGCTTTCTCGGAATTTTCGCCGCGGTGATTCTTTTCGCTGCCCGGCGGTGGTATCTTGAAGACCGGGCCAGCCGGAAAAACAGCAGTTTTGGCAGGCTGACGGATCGTTTTGCGGATATTCCGGAGAAGCTTGATCTGGACGCCGGGGTTTTTCCCGAAACGAAATTTGACTATATTGTCCATGACGATCCAAATGCATCGGCCAGTGCCGATTCATCGCGGGAGGGTCCGGCAGCCGGCCTGACCGATCCAACTCAAAACGACCAGAAGGAAGATTTTTCATGAGCCGTCCTGTTCGCGTCGCCGTCAGTGGTGCCAACGGTAATATTGGTTATGCCCTGATTTTCCGTCTCGCCTCCGGGCAGATCTTCGGGCCGAATACACCCGTCAGCCTGCGCCTGCTGGAAGTCAGCCAGTTTCTGCCAAATCTGGGCGGCACGATGATGGAGCTGGAAGACTGCGCCTTCCCCACACTGGCCGACGTGAAGGCTTCTGACAAAGCCGAAGAGGCCTTTGGCGATGCCGACTGGGTCATTCTGGTGGGCGGCATGCCGCGCAAAGATGGCATGAGCCGAGCCGACCTGATTCGCGCCAACGGCCCGATTTTCACGGGTCAGGGCAAAGCCATTAACGACGCCGCCAGTGCCGATTGCCGCGTGCTGGTCGTCGCCAACCCCTGCAATACCAACTGCCTGATCGCCCGCAGCCATGCCCCACGCATCAAGGCGGAAAACTGGTTTGCCATGACCCGGCTGGACCAGAACCGCGCCGCCAGCCTGCTGGCCGCCAAGGCCGGTGTCAACGTCGGCAGCGTGACTCGCCTGAATATCTGGGGCAACCATTCCGACACGCAATATCCTGACTACAAAAACGCCCACATCGGCGGCAAGCCTGTCACGGAAGTCATTACAGACCACGCCTGGCTGGAAGAGACCTTTATCCCGACCGTGGCCAAGCGCGGCGGTGCGGTGATCAAGGCCCGTGGCGCCAGCTCTGCGGCCTCAGCCGCCAATGCCGCTTTAGCCCATGTGCACAGCGCCGTCAACGCCACAGCGGCAGGCGACTGCTTCTCGGCCGGTATTGTTTCCAGCGGGCAATATGGCATCCCCAGCGGCCTGATTTACTCGATGCCGCTTTTCTCGGCCGACGGCAAGACTTACAAGGTGCTTGACGACTTTGCGATTGACGATGCAGCCCGGGCCCGGATTGACGCCAGCGCCAAGGAGCTTTCAGACGAACGCGACGTGGTGAAGGACCTGCTGGGGCCAGCGCTTTGATTTTTTTCAATTGGTGAATAAGGCTTGAGTTGCGATGGCACTTTTTCGGGTGCCATCGCCGACACTTTCAGAGATTTATTGAACGCATGATTTATCGACGATTTGGCCGGACTGGCCTTCAGATGCCTGTGTTTTCCTGTGGCGGGATGCGTTATCAGCATTCGTGGGTGGATGACGACGCCAAGGATATTACGGCCGAAGGGCAGGCGAATCTGGAAGCGACCATCCGCCGCTCTGTTGAGCTGGGGATCAACCACATCGAAACAGCGCGTGGCTATGGCACTTCCGAGCTCCAGCTTGGCAAGGTGCTGCCGACATTTCCACGCGATCAGATCATCGTTCAAACCAAAGTGCATCCGTCTGCCGATGCGGCAGATTTTCGCAAGACATTCGATAAAAGTATTGGTCTGCTCCAGTTAGAATACGTTGACCTGCTGGGCATTCATGGCATTAATAATGCTGAGCTTTTCGACTGGGCCATGCGGCGCGGCGGCTGCCTGGATGAGGCGGAAAAGCTGCGCAAAGAAGGCCGGGTGCGGCACATCGGCTTTTCGACGCACGGGCCTGTGGAGATCATCACCAAGGCGATCGAATCAGGTCGATTCGATTATGTAAATCTCCACTACTACTGGATTTATCAGAATAACTGGTCGGCTATTGAGGCCGCGACGAAGCAGGACATGGGCGTTTTTATCATCAGCCCATCGGATAAGGGCGGGATGCTGTATAAGCCGACGACCAAGCTGGCTGATTTGTGTCAACCGCTTTCGCCGATGGTCTTT
>JBILGL010000155.1:0-8387 GCA_044351075.1 Isosphaeraceae bacterium
TGTCCACCTGAATCAGCTTCAGGCCAACAATTTTCAGGCCTTTGGCTTCGAATCGGGCGAGAATGGTGCCGGCCAGGCGGCGCTGGACACAGTCGGGCTTGAGAATAATCAGCGTTCGTTGCATTCCGGGAAGCTCTCCAATAGTTGTAAGTCTTGGGCTTTAAGGGCACTTTATCGGGTGCTTCCGGTCTCGGCCGCTAGCTGAAATAGTCTTTTGCCGTTTCAGACGCTTCCACACCACTTTGCCCAAATCAGCCAATTGTGCCAATAAACTGTAAGATTTTTCACAATCTTCTGCAACTCCTGTAATCTGCCGATTTTCCGCGATGTTGAGAATAAGCTGCATGTGAGGCTATGATAGATGCATCGGAAATGGCAGAAATTGAAAAAACGCAATTCCCTGCGTTGGAAGTTGAGCAGAAGGTCGCACAAGAGATGTCAGAACAGCATCAGGCTTCACAATCACACCCGCAGGCAGGTTCTCAGGTCGAGGGGCGACCATCAGGCACCCAGCCAATGCAGCATGGCCATCGGCCCGCTTCGGCTGAGCAGGTACCGGCCACGCTGGTGCCAGTGGGCGGCTGGCATTTTCTGCACATGTTTTATCGGGTGGATCGAGCAGCACTTAGCCAACTTCCAAAGGGCCAGCGGGCTGCGGCGATGGCCCAACTGGCCGCAGCCATGAGCCCGGCTGTGGGCGAAGATAAGCCGATCACCCAGATGCATACTTTTGCGGTGGTTGGGCATAAGGCTGATTTTGGCTTTGTGGCAAGCGGGCCTGATATTCGTGCCTTAAACGGCGTGCAGATGGCCATGGAGGCTAGCGACCTTGGCCCGGCCCTTGTGCCAACCTATTCGTTTTACTCGATCACAGAAATTTCGGAATATGTGCCCACGGCCGAGCAATATGGGCAGACGCTGCTGCGCGAAGGGCTTGACCCGGAATCCGACATGTTCAAAACCAAAGTGCGCACCTATGAGCAGCGGCTGGTGCCAATGAACAAGCAGCGATTGCTGCCGGAATTTCCCGACTGGCCAAGCCTTTGCTTCTATCCGATGTCAAAAACCCGCGTGCCCGACGCCAATTGGTATAGCGAGCCCTTCAGCCGACGCTCGGAAATGATGGCCCAGCACGGCAAAAGCGGCATGAAATTCGCTGGCAAAGTCATTCAGGTCGTCACATCGTCCACCGGCCTTGACGACTGGGAATGGGGCGTGACGCTCTGGGGCAAAAATCCGAGCTATCTCAAAGACATTGTTTACACCATGCGATTTGATGAAAGCTCAGCGAAATTTGGCCTGTTTGGCGACTTTTATTTTGGCTACCGCCTGCCGCCCGAAGAGCTTCTCAAAGAGCTGCAACTTGAAAAGCAGGGCGCAGATACGCCCATCTTAAAATCAATCGGACTGATCTGAGCCCAAAACAGGGGCGCGACCCTTCGTGCCCCTTAATCTTCGGCAAAACTGAAATCAGGCATCCATCAATTGCAATTGTGGCTCAAGATCTCGGGCCATTAATTGTGGCACGATTTGATCTTCAACCGCTGTCAGCTCTTCAACCAGATTGACATAATGGTCGATGACCAGCCGGGAAGTTCGGCGGGAGGTCATCCAGTTAATCTGGGCAAGATGGTCAAATGGCCAGGGTGGGAGCGGTTCGCCCCAGCCGAGGGCTGATTCCATTGGCACCATGCCGTCGTTTGGGCCTTCAATTTCGTGTATCAGCCTGTGGAGTGGCCTGAGGGCAATAAAGCCTGGGTGTGGGTCTGGATTACCGGCGATGCTGCGGCAGGCGGCGAAGGGTGGGTCTTGCCAATGGCTTGTGAGGGCGGGCATGCAGTGGCTGGAGACTTGGCGGAAGCCATCGATTGACCAGCCTGCGGCCTCCATCCCTCGGAAGAGAAGGCGAAGGTGGCGGTCTGCCAGATCGGCCAGAGAGGTGCCCAGGTGCGGGGTGCCGATGGATGTCATCGAAATGATCTGACCGGCCCAGGCTGGGTCGGTGGCGAGCAGGCGCATGTCAAGACCGCCCATGCTGTGGCCGATGATGTGAAAGGGCGAGGTGCCGCAGTTAGCACGAATGCGCTGGGCGAGCATCCAGACCCGGCGATGCACGCCAGCTGTGGGATGCACGCGTGGCGTGATGACTTGAACACCAAGCTGGGTAAGATGTTGGCGAATGCCACGGAAATAGTCGCCGGCTGCAAGCGGGCCGACGCCATAGCGTTGGGTGCCAAAAAGGCCATGACAGAGAACAACGGGAAAGGCAGGGATGCGGCTCATGGTGTCAGATTCGCGGCGCTAGGTGCAGGTTTCTGGTTCCGGGTGCATTTTTCGCGTGTTGTATGTATAAATATAAAGCGTCAGTCCAGCTTGTCAGAGAATTGTGTACTTTTTTCAGAAGATTTTGGTATCCATCCAAGATATTTTTGACAGAATTGATAAACTTTATAAAGACGAGGAGATGAGACTGTGACGATTAAAGGATTTATTCAATCTGCTGAACTTGTGCAGGATCCGGCCGATGAAGATCGCGTCATGATGGTCGCACGTGTGCAGGGTGTCGGTGCCGGTCAGCCGCGTAAGATATTAATTCCGTTTGAAATATTGGTCGCTCAGGATGATCTTGAACCTGAGACCATGGCTGGTCGTGCCTTTAATGCTGTTTATGATCATGTCGATCAGGCAGCCGCCATTGTGACGGCAATCGAGGTTGGTCCCGGCCGCGTGCTGCGACGACCGGGCGAGTAATTCAAAAATCTCACAAAGATCACAGGCAAGCCGAATTAATGCCCATGGCCGTCGTGGGCACCTTTTTCCTGAAGCTTTGCGGTATTGGCCTGATACGGATAAACAAATTCGCCAAGGAACCAGCGTGTTCGGCCTTCGAACTGTTCCGCCTTCATCTGCAGCATGGCATATTTCACGCCACCTTCATCAGCCGGGCCGTGGTCGTGGTCATGGTCTGCTTCGCCTTCTTTATGTTCATGTGGCTTGGCTTTTGTTTCAAAGCTATACCTGATGAAGGCATAGGGCGTAAGTTTGTCATAACCTGAGGCTTCGATCTGATCCATCTTAAGTGGCGAGCTGATATTTTTACGATCATCTGTAAAGGCTTTGAAAGGACGCATTTCTGATTCAAGCGTCATCTTGCCTTCCATGCCTGAAGCCATGCGGTCGGCCATGACTTTATCAGGTGTCAGGTCGCCCCGCTGGCTTGGATTGATTTTAAGGAAGAGCAGATCTTCAGGCCGACCTGTGTTAAGCACTTCTTCCAGGCTTTTTCCGAATGCTGATACTTCGCGGTCGAGGGTAAATTGAAAGGCGTAAGACGTGGCGAATGCTACCAGTGAAAAGATCACAGAAAGCCCAATGCCAGCCTGGGCCAGCTTGAGGCCCGAATAGACATCGCTGTATCGCTGGATTCGACGCAGGGACCGAATTCCGATCACCAGGCCGAGTAATGGGATAAAGAAAAATTTCATATCCACAAACATGAGCAGAGACGATGCGCCCAGTATCATGCTGAAGATAGCACCGCCACTGATCGACTTGTAGCCGCTCAGCTCGTTTTCAAGCCCAAACGACGAGTAAGAACTGTCGGCAGTTGAGTTAGCCATTTGACCCCTCTGGATGCTGATTCAGGCAGAAAGCTCTTTCATAACCATTTGTGACCGAAGAAGATAAACTACAGCCACAACCTCATGAATAACGGAGGAGGTGGGATTCGAACCCACGGATGGTGATTAGCCATCGCCGGTTTTCAAAACCGGTCCCTTCAACCACTCGGGCACCCCTCCAGCAACCAATTTCGGTCAGGCCATCGCCCAACCTACTTCAGTTTATCATTTTCCTGCAATTAGTCCACAAGCTCTTCAAGTACATCTTCCGCGACAAAGATTGGCGCATTGACCGTAACCGCCAAAGCCAGTGCGTCGCTGGGGCGACTGTCGATCTCTATCATCTGACCATTCTTGGAGATATGTATCATGGCGAAATAAGTGGCATCACGAAGTTCGGTGATATGCACCTCAACAATTTCGCCGCCCAGATTCGAAACCATGCTTGCAATCAGGTCGTGCGTGAGCGGCCGTGGGCTCTTGTTGCCCTTAACCCGACGGTCAATGCTCGTCGCCTCGAAAAGCCCGATCACAATCGCAAAGGTTCGATCGCCATCCACCTCTCGCAGAAAGACATACTGCTGGTCGGCATTCTCGTTGATGATAATGCGGGAAATCTGCATCGCGACCGGCACAGCCACCATCCTTCTCGATTCGCACGCTTGATTCTTTTAGAATAGGCCATTTTGGCCTCTTACGTCAACATCCGCCCCAGCCAATTCTCAGTTTTGTTCCAAGGCCGAAAGCAGTTCGACAACCGCCGCTCTGCGAGACTCAAGCTCTTCCCGCTTCTGCCGCTGCTGGGCCACCAGCTCGGCCGGTGCCCGCTCCACAAACGATGCATTGCCCAGCTTCGCATCAATCCCGCCGATCTGCTTCTCCAAATCAGCCAGGCTTTTACGCAGCTTTGCCCTTTCGGCATCCTTGTCAATAAACTGGCCCAGCGGCACTAGTATCTCGACCCGCTCAAGCACCTTTGCCGCCAGCTCGCCCTTCGCCCTCGCCTGCTCAATATCCGCAGGTAAAGCCTCCGTTGAGTCAACGATCCGCCAGTCGGCAATGCCTGCCATCGTTTGAAACATCGTCAGCCCTGCTGCCAGCGAATCGATCTCTGCCGCGGCGACCCGCATCACGGGAACAGGCCGGGCGTCTTTCGGCAAGTTACGTTCAGCCCTGATGTTACGAATCGCTGAAATGCCTTCCTTCCACAAATCGACCCGGCTTTGTGCCTCATCATCGGCCGGAATTTCTGCCGCAAGTGGCCAGGGCGAAACGCAAATGCTCTCAGCCGATGATCTTGTGGCGAATAGCCCACGATTGGGGGCCACCCTGGCCAGCGACTGCCAGATCTGCTCAGTAACAAACGGCACGATCGGGTGCAGAAGCCGAACAAGTGTGTCAAGCACCTCTACCAGCACGGCTTGCGCCACTGGTCGCTGGGCAGGGTCCTTAAGCCGGGGCTTGGCAAATTCAATCGCCCAGTCGCAGAAGTCGTTCCAGGTAAAGTCACGTAAGGTCTTGGCCAGCCGCTCAAACTGGAATTTCTCCAGGCTTGTCGTCGCCGATTCAACCGTCGCCCTCAGCGTTGAAAGAATCCAGCGGTCTTCAATCGTGAGCTGGTCGGGGCGAACTGGTGCTCCGCTGTAATCGCCCAAGTTCGACATCACAAATCTTGCCGCGTTCCAAAGCTTGTTGGCAAAAGGCTTTGCCTGCTCGAATCGGTCAGAGGTGTTCACCTCCCGGCCGTCCTCAAGCGTCACTTTTTCAATGGGCAGCCGCAAGTCCTGCGTTTCGGTTGTTGCCGAGGCCAAACCAAACCGAAGTGTATCTGCCCCATACATTTCGATAATATCAACCGGGTCGATGCCGTTGCCCAGACTCTTGGACATCCGCCGCCCCTGACCATCCTGAATCACCGGATGAATAAAGACATCCGTAAAGGGAACATCACCGCAATTATATTGCCCCATGATCACCATTCGGGCCACCCACAGCGTAATAATGTCGCGTGCCGTGGAAAGGACAGACGTCGGATAATATTTCGCCAGTTCGGGCGTCTTTTCCGGCCAACCAAGCGTGGAATGTGGCCAGAGTGCTGAGCTGAACCAGGTGTCGAGCACGTCCGTATCCTGCTCAAGCCGATGGTTTGGCCCAAGTTCCTGACCAGTCAGATCTTCCAGCGCACAAAGCAGCCAGCCGGCGCGATCCGATCCAGTCTCGGCCCGCCGCCAGGTCACATCCGTGCGTCCGGCAAATGCCGCTTTAAGTTCTTCCTCCGTAACCGTTTCGCAATACCAGATCGGAATCCGGTGGCCCCACCAGAGCTGGCGGCTCACACACCAGTCTCGTTTTTCGCTAAGCCAGTCAATATATGATTTTGCGTATCGTTCCGGGTGGAATGTCACCTTGCCGGCTGTCACCGCTTCAATCGCCTGTTCGGCGAATTGATCCATCCGCACAAACCACTGGTCGGATAGATATGGCTCAATCGCCGTATTGCTGCGGTGCGAAAGGTTCAGCCGAAGGGCGTGTGGCTTCGTTTCAAGCAGATGCCCTGCCGCTTCAAGGTCGGCCAGCACTCGCTTTCGCACCTCTTTCACAGCCAGCCCAACATAAGCTGCCGGCGCGTTGTTATTATAGGTGCCGTCAGGGTTTAGCAGATTAATCATTGGCAGCTTGTGCCGTATGCCCGTCTGATAATCGTTCGGGTCGTGGGCCGGCGTGACTTTCACGCAGCCTGTTCCGAAAGCCATATCAACCAGCATGCCATCGGCAATAATCGGGATGCGACGATCAGTCAGTGGCAGCGCAACTTCTTTGCCAATCAGGTGTTTATAGCGGGGGTCGTCGGGGTGCACGGCCACGGCTGTATCGCCCAGCATCGTTTCCGGGCGGGTGGTGGCCACAACCAGAAATTCGTCGGAATCAGCCACGGGGTAGCGGATCGACCAAAGGCTGCCCTGCACGTCTTCATAATAAATTTCGTCGTCGGCCACGGCCGTACGAAGGAAGGTGTCCCAGTTCACTAACCGCTTGCCACGATAAACCTTATCGTCAGAAAAGAGCTTGAAGAATGTCTGCCGCACAGCGCGGGCGCAAATTGGGTCGAGCGTGAATCTTGTGCGCGACCAGTCGCATGAGGCACCCATGGCCTGAAGCTGGCTCAGAATGCGGGCTTCGTATTCGTCCTTCCAGGCCCAGATGCGCTTCACCAGCTCATCCCGGCCCAGGTCGTGCCGCGTTTTCTTCTCGTTTTGCAGCAATCGCCGTTCCACCACCGCCTGTGTGGCAATGCCCGCATGGTCTGTGCCGGGCATCCAAAGCACGCTGTGGCCCTGCATCCGCCGCCACCTGATCAAAATATCCTGAATCGTATTATTCAGGGCATGGCCCAGGTGCAGCGCCCCGGTGACGTTCGGCGGCGGAATGACGATGCAATAGGCTGGGGCCGACGACGCTGGATCAGCCGTAAAATAGCCCTTCTTCAGCCAGAATGGATACCACTCGGCCTGCGCCGCCGCCGGATCATATAGTTTGGGCAGTTCTTGTTCGTAAGTGCTCATAGATCTTTATGTTGTGATTCAATCAAGGACAGTTCGGTCAGTGGCCTTTTTCGGCCACGCCGTCAATTTGCAGTTATTGTCAATTGTGCGCTGGTCTGGCGTCAACTGACGGTGCATGGCCTCTCGGCACCGCGACGATCCTTCAGCAGCTTGTATTCAAAGGCTTCCATCAGGGCAATGCGGCTGGCTTCGATCACATTTTCCGACACGCCCACCGTGCCCCAACTCTTGCCGCCGTCTTGACTTTCAATAAAAACGCGCACCTTTGCCGCAGTGCCTGCCCGGCCATTAATCACGCGCACCTTGTAATCAACCAGCGACATCCGGGCCAAGCCCGGAAAATGCCCCTTCAGCGCCTTTCGCAGGGCATTATCCAGCGCATTAACCGGCCCGTCGCCTTCGCCCACGGTGTGTTCTAAAGTCTCGCCCACACGAAGCTTTACCGTCGCTTCCGTCACGGGCAAAGCCTGGTCATCCTCTCCCTGCACACTCACGCGAAAGTTTAGAAGCTCAAACGCCGGCTCATACTGGCCGCTCATCCGCTCGGCCATCAGCAAAAACGAAGCGTCGGCCGCTTCAAATTGATAGCCTTCGTTTTCAAGGTCTTGCACGCGCTGAAGGATCGAGGCCACCAGCTCTGGATTATGCTGCATGCCATAGGCTTCCAACTTGTCCGTCAGGTTTGATCGCCCGGAAAGCTCAGAAACCAGCACCCTGCGCTCATTGCCGACCATCGCCGGATCAATATGTTCGTAGCTGGCCGCCGTTTTCCTAATCCCGTGCACATGCATTCCGCCCTTGTGGGCAAAGGCACTCTGCCCCACAAATGGCTGACCATTCCGCAGATTCAGGTTGGCCGTTTCATAAACAAATCGGGAAAGTTCTGTGAGCCGCTCGATCGAACCCGGCTGTAAGACCTCATAGCCTTTATACTTAAAGACGAGATTCGCCAGCACGCTGATCAGGTCCACATTGCCGCATCGTTCGCCGATGCCGTTAATAGTGCCCTGCACTTGCGTGGCACCGGCAGCGATGGCGGCCAGAGCATTTGCCACCGCCAGTTCGCAGTCGTTGTGCGGATGAATGCCAATGGCACAGCCCACCACCCCACGGGCTGCCTGTACCGCCCGGCTCACTTCTTCGGGCATAGTGCCGCCGTTGGTGTCGCAAAGGGCGATCCAGCGTGCTCCTGAAGCGGCAGCGG
>JBILGL010000475.1:0-3929 GCA_044351075.1 Isosphaeraceae bacterium
CGGCGGCAATGGTTTCAAGGGCATAGTCGGGGTTGGCCTTCCAGCCGTCGAAAAAATGTTCGGCATCGTAAACTACTTCGCCGACTTCTGAAGCAAGGTAAGACACTGAATCGCGAATCATCGCGAGATTTTCTGCCAGATCAACACCCAGCACTTCGGTGGCCTGCATGTCCCAGCTCTTGCCGACAACGGTGATCGCATCGGGCCTGGCACCGACAAGGGCTTTCATGCCGATGTCGTCGCTGGCGGCGATCCCCTTACGGCGGGTCATGCCAAAGGCGCAGATTTTGGCACGTTTGATGTCCAGATCACGCACCGCCCGGAAAAATTCAGCATCCTTGGGGTTTGAAAGGGGGTATCCGCCTTCAATGTAGTCAATGCCAATCTCATCCAGCCGCTGGGCGATGGCCAGCTTGTCCATCAACGAAAAATCAACCCCCTCGCCCTGACTCCCATCGCGGAGAGTCGTATCATAGGCCCAGATCCGCTTCGTCGGCTGCATGGATGAGACTTTCTCTGAAACTTCCGCCACCGGCCCGCCCGACAGGCTGCCGTTAGGTAATGCTGCCCGATTGGGCAATACCCCGATCAATAATGATTCATCCTTATTCTAGCATAAGCCGCGGGGGTGGTTCAAATTCGAAGTTTGTTTGGGGTAGTTGAATCGAAAATATTGGTTGTTTATTTTGATGATTTTTTCGATTTATGAATGATGGGCTGGATCATGAACAAGAATCTCTGAGTAATATTATCGAGATAAATACTTATTATATTTGATATTGTATTGCATTTGACATTTTTGTTTCAGTTTACATTGCAAGGCGATTTGTTTGAGTGGGCTGAAGGCCCATAAAACCACGAATGTCATTTCACTTGATCAAACTGGTTGAAATGGGACTATCAGGGTTCTAAATAAAGACAAATATAATTGATTATACTATTCTCATTCGAGAAATCTTTGCGAATTCATCACCATGGCCTGATCGCCGCATAGCCGTAGATCAGGGTAAAACACAAAAATAAAACCGTCAGTGTATGATAACCTGCTTTAAGCCACCAGGCGGTCAGATGTTCCTTGACGTCAAAGACGCCCTGAAGCAACAGCCGCACACCCCAGAAAATGGCGATATAACCAAAAAACCCTCGGGCCAGACCGCTGCCCGCCGCAATCTCTCTGGCATGAAAAAGGCTGATCAGCCCAAATGCCAGAATAGCCATGACAACATAGCCGCCATAAACCCAGTACATCTGTCGATGAAGTTTTGAAAGACACCCAAGCTCCTTTTTCCAGTCAAGCTGAAATGGCACAATCGATGATGCAATTAATATCGATAGCTGCCCGGCTCCTGCCATTGTAATCAGTTGGGCGAGTCTCTCTTCCACCTGTTTTCTCCTTAGGGTATTTCTTGTCCGATTTAAATGGATCCCAGAGCTTCCATAAAAGGGATAATCACTTTTCTCACAAATGACGGATGAAACAGACCATAAGCCGGCAGGGCCAGCAAGCCCATTGTGAATAGCCAGCCTCTCCAGCCCTGCCCAAGCCCGATTTTATTTCCTGTATGAGAGCGTTCAAGAAGTAATCCAAAGGCTTGAAGGACGAAGAATAAAGTCGGTGTTCCATAACCAGCACCAGCCGGCACGGATATCACCAGATCGTGAACAATTCCACTGAATAGAAAACCAATAAAAACCGACCATCGCGGACCAAATTGACTGCTGAGCGGGCGAAAGAGAAAGCGGTGTGTCAGGTCGCGAAATGCCGTGTTCCATCGCCTGCCCCAGAATTCACTGACACGAACCGATACCAATGGATAATTCATGAGCGGCCGCGCATCAACCCCCAGGGCCCGCCAGCCACAACTCAGCAGATGAAACACGCCAAAATGCAACATCATGATGATCCCGGTCATGCCGCACCAGCCCTGAATGATTTCGTGCTGTTTCGGAATCAACCGACAGAAAAACCAGAAAATCATGACTCCAATACTGAATTTTAAGCCTGCGAACCACCATTCACCTCGTGAAGGTCGATTGACTGGTCCTTGCCCTGACACACCCAGAAAAGCCGGAGCATCAAGACCCGGCCAAAAAAATAAATAACCGGCATGACGCCAGAGCGATGCACCTGGCGCAGGAGATCGTCGCCAGGTCAACCATTTACAGCCCACAAATATTGATATGGAAAGCACCCACATGAAGAGCCATCGCGGCCACGATTCAGGCACAAATGCAATCACCAGCGATGGCCCAATGATGATTGGCCCCCAGCCCCTTAAAAGGCTCTGATTTATTGAGTATTTCTTCGGCCCTTTCATGACTTGACAATCCTGAAACTTCTTGATGATTGAATCAGTTGTAATTTGTAAGATAACAAAAAAGTTCGGCCGGTAATAGAATTTTATCTTCTTGCACTTTTTTATTTCATCCAACCCAATTTCCCAGCCTCATCTAAAACAGCTTTGCCCGCTTCCGCCGCCGAAAAATCGCTTAACACAGATGCAATTTTACCGTCTGTACCAATCAAAAAAATCCACCTTCGAGGCAACTCTCGCCCATCACCCACAACTGTCCATGCAGCGGCATGCGTTCGTGTCGGGTCCGCCAGAATCGGATAATCAAGACCCAGCGATTCGGCATATGGTTTCAGATATTTCAATTTGTCGCCACTGGCTGCCACAAGTGTCACATTTTTTGCATCAAGCTGCTGCTTTACGGCTGCAAGAGATTTCAGCATCGTTTCGCAATTGCCTGTATATGCCTTGGGGAACCATGTCACGACCACCGGGCCGTTTTTTATCATGGTTGAAAGGCGATGCGAGCCGCCAATCGAGCCCGACAAATTAAAGTCAGGCGCAAATAGCCCAACTAACTTCTCCGGCGATTGCGCAGCTACATTAAGCGAAAGGCAGACTGCCAAAATCATCGTCGAAATTGCCGGATAGATTCTTCTCATCGATTTGCTTCACTCTCTTATCTGCAATACTTCGGCGATTTATTTCGTTTTGGCAGACTTCAAAGCCACTTGGCTCTTCGACAGACATTTCGTTACGATATTATAGTCCAATGAGGAAAAATGGCACGCAAAAAGCGGCTGAACGCATTTTCAGGGCAAAATGGGCATGCAGATCGTCGGAATTGGCACTGATATCACCGAATGCCCGCGCATCGGGCGGATGATTCTCGAGCATGGCGAGCAATTCCTGCACCGGGTTTATACAGAGCGGGAAATTGAATATTGCAGCGCCCGCAAGCTTTGCACAGAGCACTTTGCCGGCCGATGGGCAGCCAAGGAAGCCATTCTGAAAGCAATCGGCACTGGCTGGGTGAAAGGTGTCTCCTGGCGCGAAATTGAAATCACCAATCAGCCGGGTGGTGCCCCTAAAGTCGTGCTGCATGGCGGCACACGTGAATTCGTCGCCGCCCGGGGCGTCGGTGAAATCATGATCTCCATTTCCCATTGCCGCGCCTATGCCACCGCTTATGCCATCGCACTGGCCGCTGCACCTGCCCTCAAAGAAAATGATATCAGAGATTAATTGCAATTACTGTCAACTGGCATTCCGGCCAGACCGTCAGGCCAATTTTAAAATAGGTCGTCAGTGTCACCAGATCCGCAAAAACAAGTGCCAGTGGCCCGGCTGCCAGGCTCGGGTTCATCTTAAACGAGTGTAAGACGAGCGGCAAAACAATCGCCAGCAGTGCTGAGGCCGTCATGCTCAGGCCCATGCTCAGCATTAAAACAACGCCCAGCCACATCTCACCCTGCCAGATGCCAGCCAGAATGGCGACGGCAAGGCCACATGCCCCGCCCAGGCAGAGCCCCGTCAGCATCTCCCTGCGCAGGATTCGCCACAGCCGCCCCCATGTCAGCGGCCCGGCCTGCCCTGATTCAATCCCAAGCGTGGCCGATTGCATTACGATCGACT
>JBILGL010000415.1:0-4434 GCA_044351075.1 Isosphaeraceae bacterium
CACCAGTGAATCAGTCTCCATGGGCCACCCGGACAAAGTGGCCGATCAGATCAGCGATGCTGTGCTTGACTTCTGCCTTGCACACGACCCAGCCAGCCGCGTTGCCTGCGAAACGCTCGTAACGACCAACCTCGCCGTTGTAGCGGGTGAAATTACCACGAAAGCTCCTCTTACCCGTGCAGCGGTTGATCAGCTTGTCCGCAAAGTAGTGGCTGAGATTGGCTATACCGACCCTGATGTCCGCTTTGCGGATTCCACTGTTCAAGTTGATTGTCACATCCATTCCCAAAGCCCGCATATTTCTCAGGGTGTTGATAAAGACGGCGCCGGTGATCAGGGGATGATGTTCGGCTTCGCCTGTGACGAAACTCCTGAACTTATGCCTCTGGCTATTGCTCTTTCGCATCGTCTTGTGAATGAGCATGCCCGTCTTCGCCGGAATGGCACCCTGGCCTGGGCTCGCCCTGATGCCAAGAGCCAGGTAACGGTGGAATACAACGCCGATGGCTCGCCGCTGCGAATCAAGGCAGTTGTGCTATCGACCCAGCACGACGCCACCGTCAAGGAAACCAAGAACGGTGAAGATTACTTCAGCGACGCCGCCCGCCATGAAGTGCTGGAAAAGCTGGTTCGCCCAGTGCTTGCCGCCGAACGCCCTGACCTTGTCAAAGGCAAGCTGGTGGTCATGCCACCTGCCGGTGAAGCTGAGCCAGCCATCAGCGAAGATGACGTGAAAGTTTACATCAACCCGACCGGCTGCTTTGAAGTCGGTGGCCCCGATGGCGATTGCGGCTTGACCGGTAGAAAAATCATTGTTGACACTTACGGCGGCCGTGGTCGTCACGGTGGCGGTGCTTTTTCGGGCAAGGATCCATCAAAAGTTGACCGTTCAGCGGCCTACATGGCCCGCCATGTGGCGAAGAATATTGTCGCGGCCGGTCTGGCCAAGCGTTGCGAAGTGCAACTCGCCTACGCCATTGGGATTGCGGAACCGGTCAGCCTACTGGTTTCGACCGAAGGCACTGGTGTGATTCCTGATGAGAAAATAGCCGAGATTGCCAAGAAGGAATTCAAACTCACGCCGAAGGGAATTCGCGAGCACTTGAACCTGCGTCGGCCAATCTATCAGAAATCTGCTTCCGGCGGTCACTTTGGACGTGATGATGCCGATTTCACCTGGGAACACACAGATCACGTGGAGGCCCTGCGAAAAGCTGCTGGTCTTTGATCTGCTGCTGATTCAAGTTTATGGAAGGGGAGGTCTTTGGCCTCTCCTTTTTTTCGTATCAGAGGTTTTCAATATTTCCTTTATATTCGCTATAAAGAAGAATCTCGAATTGTAATTTTAATTTCTGGCCCGATTCAATTTGAATCATATCGGGAGTCTGGTTTGGTAGAGATGTTGGATTTGCGACAATCAGGCCGTAATCGCGTGTATGGCCCCAGAACTTTAATTCAGGATTTGATTTCGCTTTGATTTTAATGCCAGATTTTCCCAACGGAAATTGTAGTGAATTGGCCCAGGAGGTTGCAATTTTGCCCCAGGTTCCTTTTTCATTTAGTCCTCCCTCACTGTTCGATATTTTGGCTGTGCTTTTGTTTGGTGTAAATTCATTTGAAAAACGAACGCCCATGCCCATCTCTTCCTGATGACCCAGAATGATTGGCCCTTTAACAGACTCAAACTCTGATGTCCAGCTCCATCGTAAGACATTGTTTTCATAAACAAATTGAAAATTTGCAATTTCTTTCAAAAGAATGTCCTTGCCGCTTGCATTCAGATAACTATTTTTCACTTGAAATCCGCAAATGTTATCTGACTTCTGCTTTTCTATGGAAATTGCCTCCTGCCTGATCTCAGCCTTGTTTCGCCAATAATCCTGCCCATTGAGGCGCCCGAAAGCCAGCCAGATACCCGGATGCATTGTCGGGTGATCGATCGCTTCGGTTTTTGCATCCGGCGGATAGTTTCTTGTTACTCTCCTGCCATCAGGTGTGTGAACGTCTTTGAAAAATGGTCTTCTGACGGTTTTATCATTTGAAATGTAAGTGGCAATCGCCTGTTGAACCAGTTTGGCTGAAACATTTTTATTCTCAGGAAGTTTGTTCAGAACGATCGTTAATGCTGAGCCAGCTTGTTTGATTTCAAGGCTGCCATTGGGTTCATTAAGAGCATAAGCCGGCCCAAAGCTCAGGCAAGGAGAAACAGTGGCCATTTGCAAGAAGTCGCGACGATTGAATTGCATTTTCATTCCTTTAGATCAACAGACCTGAAAAATACGATCACTGATCATTCCCGTTTGAGTCGCCAGTAAACCAGCGATGCTGGCACTGCCAGGGCGTAAATCAGCCCAGCTGCTGCGCCAATGGCCGCATAGTCGCCTGAAAACGCTCGGACCAGATAGCTGGAAGCAAGCACGCCAAAAGCCGTTAAGAATCGGCCAACATTGTAGGAAATGCCGGTTCCTGTGGCTCGAATCCCAGTAGGAAAGAGCATCGGCAGGTAAAGTGGCAACCAGCCGAAAAACATGGTGGAACAGAGCCCCTGAAAAAAGACGATCGGGAGAAACAGCGGCGTCATCGGTCGTGTGAAAAGAAAAAGCCCGCTGGTCATCACCGTGGAGATGATGCCGAACAAAGCAAATGAACGAGCTGCTCCCAAACGCCCAGCGATAATTGCCCCCAGAAAGCCGCCCATGCTTGCCCCAAGTGCCCACCAGCCTTGTGCCACTGCCTTGTAGCCGGGGTTGGACGAACCTGCTACGGAATCGGCCCAGGGAATCATCCATTTCGATGCAGCCCAGGCACCAACCAGAGGGATCGTCCCCAGGAGAATTGCCAAAAATAAGACAGGGAATAACTCTCGAGAAAATACAACTTGTTTATTTGACTTTGAATCATCCTCAAGTAATTTAGTTTCACGGCTGCGGAGCCAGGCAGGCGATTCCGGCAAAACGAATATGACAACCAACCCCAAAAGGGCAGGCAGGCCGCACCAGGCAAATAGCCAACGCCACGAATCGGGCGTGATTGGATGCAACCGCGCCACTTGCGATAATATCAGAATTCCAACATTAATCGCCGATCCAAGCACGCCAGATAGGAGCGGTTTCGAGAGTTCAGGCCAAAATTCACTGGCCAGAGAAATACCATTCGGCCAGACTCCGCCAACGCCCAGCCCCACCATGAAACGCAGGATCAGCATCTGTTCCAGGTTTGTGACTATCCCACCCATACCTGCAAAAATAGAATAAAACAGAATCGATCCCCCCAATGCAGGCACGCGTCCAAAACGGTCGCCTATCATGCCAAAGATTATTCCGCCTGCTGCTGCGCCGAGCATCAAGGCCGCTGTGAGCCAGGCAAACCACTCAGCATGATCTGCTGCCGAAGCCTGTGCGCCGGCAAGCGATTTTGTCACTGAAAGTGAAGCCACGGGCATCAGTCCCAGTTCAAAGCCATCGAATAAAAGGGCCAGGAAAACAGAAGCTGCTACCTTCATGCGATGGCTGTTAAATTCAGTCTCTGCCGTTTCTTTGAGTGCATTTTCAGGCACATTCATACGATCATCCGCAATCCTGTCTGGTTTTTCGACTGATATCCGCTTATTCTGATTTCAAAAGAATCGCACAATCGTCATGTAAACGCAATGTTTATAGGCGATGAAAATTCAAAAGAGAACGAATTGAAATGAAACAAAAGCAATTATCAGATGAATTTTCGCCTACCATAGGAATGATTGGCCTTGGATTGATCGGAACCGCAATTTCCCGTCGATTAATCGCCTCGGGTCAAAATATTTATGGTTTTGATACAGATGCGATTGCAATGAGGCGATTTGCTGAGACTGGCGGATTAGCTGCTGAAAGTGTTGCTGATATTTCAGCAACATGTGATTTTATCTTCCTCAGCCTGCCCGACGGGAAATGTGTCGCTAATGTTATTGATCAGTGTCTTGGTTGTTTCAGACCCCAAACAATCGTGATTGATACCACAACAGCTTCGATTGAAGAAGTTCTGCAAACGCACCGTATTCTATCAGGATATGCAGTCGGTTATCTTGATGCCACAATTTCGGGTTCAAGTGAGCTGGTTGCAAGTGGTCAGGCCACTTGGATGGTAGGTGGGGACTCAAACGACTTTCATAAAATACATCAACTTTTAAATTCTATTGGAGGACTGATTCATCATACCGGGCCAACTGGCAGCGGTACGCAAATGAAGCTTATATCAAACTTGATATTGGGGCTCAATCGTGCCGTTTTGGCCGAAGGGCTGGCCATGGCTGAATTCTGGGGTATGGATTTGCGCCGAACACTCGAGATATTGAAAACAACGGTGGCTTATTCGAGAGTGATGGACGCTAAGGGCGAGAAAATGATTGCCTGTGATTACAGCCCACAGGCCCGTTTACGACAACATCATAAAGATGTA
>JBILGL010000416.1:0-4428 GCA_044351075.1 Isosphaeraceae bacterium
ATCCATATACTTTTGGAATTGTGTCCAAAACCATGGCCAGCGTGGCCGAAGCGACCAAACCTCTGACGATGCCACTGCCGCCCGGCCCTGAGCCGGAATCGGCCCTTGGGCCCACGCATGGTGAAACCAGCTTTCCGCTTCAGCCCGACGGCTCGCAGCCACTCGTCTCGCGCATTCGATGGTCGGGTCAGTCGATCGAAATCTACTCCGAAACCCTATTTTCTACCCCATTAGAAAATCGGCCGGAACAGCACTCTGCCATCAATCGTCTGCTGGAACGGCTCTTTTCCGACTCCATCGTCGGCCGGGTGGCGGTCGATCGCCAGCCCGCCAGAATGACGATTCATCTCGCCGATGGCTATCTCACCAGCCCGGCAAATCTGGAACGCATCACTAAACTCTTCTCAGGCCGCGGCAAAACCGAACTCGCTCCCCCGCTTGTCGTCTGGGAAACCACGCCCTCAGGCTCGTTTGAAGTGCTGCGTGATGGCCAGATCCTGACCACCTGGCAAGTCGCTGAAACAAGCCCCCGCCAGTGGGCCATTCGCCAGCCTTCTCTCAAGCACAATCGCCATCTTGGCGAGCTTGCCGTTTCATTCACTGAACAACTGCCATACATTAAGAAAGCAAAAATCGATCGTCGTCACGGGCTTTTACTTCTCAAGCTTCAGCCGGGCCGACAGATCGACCGTGCCTCGCTTATTCATTCGCTTGAACAGCTTTCGTCCGACGCCCATCATTTTCTTCTGCCACCGCCTTATCCTCGGGCCGAAATGACGATGCCCCTGGCCACTCTGGCCGTGGCGGCCTATTCGCAGTGGTGGAACCCGGCCTTCTGGTGGCTTGCCGGCGGAATGGTCGTCTGGGTCAATCGTCAGATGATCATTCAGAGTTTCAAAGACCTGCGTCATGGTGTCGTCAGCCTGCCGATGCTTACCACCCTGATCGTTCTGGGCACTGCGCTTGGCGGGGCATTTGTCGCCTCGGCCCTGATCGCCGTTACAGCCAGGCTCTGGCAGAATCAATACGCCGGCATGCTTAATAGTGCCCGACGTGAATGGCTGGGCCAGCTCATTCAGCCATCAGGAACGGTTCATCAGCTTGAGGCAAGGGGCACTCTGAAGGAACTGCCCGTCGGGCGTCTGAAGCCGGGCGATGTAATCGAAATCAAAGCTGGAACACGCATCGCAGCCGATGGTGAATGCCTTGAAGGCAGCGGCAAAGCACTTTATTGGTATGGCCGCCGTGAAGTGACCAGTATGGCCGAATCATCCCGAGTTTATGCCGGTGGCCTGCTGGAAAGTGGCCGACTGCGAGTGCGTGTCAGCCGCACCGGTGCCAATACACGCATGGCCAAAATTCGCCATGAGTTGCTTGAAACAACAGGCACCAACCGGGGCAAGGCATCGCTGAATTGTCAGGGCCAGCATTTTGCCGAAAAAACCGTGCTGCCCACACTTGCAATGGCTGGGATCGGGCTCGCCACGCTCGACGTCAATGCCGCCGTGGCTGTCATGCGGCCCGACTATGCCACCGGCGTCGGCATGGGGCAGGGCATTGAGCGTCTGCGTCTCGCCAGCGAGGCCATCGCTGAAGGCTTCCTCGTGCGTGACCCACACCTCCATGAAAAAGCAGCAACCATTAACATCTGGCTGATGGAACAGCCTGTCAACTGTTTCATCCCCCCACCCGGCCAATATCTGGCCATGTTATCCAGCCCCGACTGCATCGATCTTCGCCGTGGCGAAGAAACACTCACCCTTCAGGGCTTCGCTCCGATCCGTAACGACGTCGATCGCATGCGGCTCATTCAGCTCCTCCGCGATCGCGGCCTTTCAGTGGCGTGGGTCGGCGATGCCGTTCGCTTTCCAAACACTGCCCGCTTTGCGGACATAGCTATTTCCACCAATACCGAGCCTGATTACGACAAAAACCCGACGGCCATTCTCTCGCTTGACGAAGGCGTCATACCCTGGGCCCGGGCCCTTGACCTGCTCACAGAAAATCAGCGGGAAGCACGCCATGTGCGAAACCTTGCCCTCGTGCCCAACATCCTCGCCGTGGCTGGTGCCTTCACCATGGGCTTCACCAGTCTGGCCTCTGTGGTGCTTACCAATCTCGGCATCTTCACCGTTTTTAGCCGAACTCGGGCGAGATCGCCATCGACCAAAGTCATTCATCATGAGCGTTCCACTTAACCCGACAGATCATGAGCCTGTCGATCCGACCACCGACCAGACCAATCACCGGCTGGAACAGATGCCGCAGGAAATTGGCCTTCTGATGATCGGTTTCGGTATCGTCGGGCTGATTCTTCCTGGGCCTTTCGGCACACCGCTTATTGTCGCGGGTGGTCTTTCAATCTGGCCGAAGTCGTTTCGCCGGATTGATGGCTGGGTCGCACGCAAAATGCCAAGGTCACACGAAAACGGCCACCATTGGCTGAACCGATTTATGGACGATCTGGAGGAACGCTATCCTGATAAGGATGTCGATGACAGGAAAACCCATGACGACTGAATATCAGGCGAATGAAAGCGATTCTGCCCCTGGCGACTACAATCCTGAGAAGTTGCCGCCGGAAGTGGCTTTCATGCTGATTTTGATCGGTATCGCAGCGGTGCCGCTTCCTGGCCCTGGCGTGCCTTTTATAGTGGCAGGTGGTCTGGTTCTCTGGCCGTCAACATTCAATCCCTTAAACAATCGCATACGTCAAAAATACCCAGATGCTCATAACAAAGTCTTTCGCGTGCTCAGACGCTTTGAAGCCGACTTAAACCGGCGATATCCGCAGTAAATAACAATCAATCATCCGGCACGAGGCCAGAAACATGGATGACAACCGGCAGATCCATCAGGCAGAAATCATCAACAGCGAAAACGATCCGCTCGAAAAACTCGTCAACGATCCCCGTTTCGCCAGCTTTCCGCCCGATATTCAGGAACGACTCAAACGCCTCTCGCCTGAAGCCGCCGCCGCCGTGCTCGCCAGTGGCCTCATTTTCTGGGTTGTGCCAGGCCCTGGCACACCGCTGATCATGGCTGGCGGAATGCGTCTCTGGCCATCTTTTTTTGCAAAATGTGCCACAAAACTTCAACATTATTTCCCTAAAGGACATTCGGCTGGTCTGGAAGTTCTTCGACGATTTCTGGATGATATGGAAAATCGATTTCCGCCTGAATAAATCCGGGCGTGTATCGAGTTCGAACGCATCAGTTCACATTTCAGAGCGGCTGGATCGGATCAATTCATCATGACCTCCATTATCGGAAATGCAATCAAGTTCATTATTCTGCTGCTTTCTGCAATGCTCGGCGAACTCGAACTACATCCATCCATCGAATTTCTCGTCACCCTCTTTGGCGTCTTCGTACTGGCTGACAAATTGAAACTGGCCACCGAAGAACTTTCCGAAAGACTCGGCGAAAATTTTGGCGGTCTGCTCCTTGCATTTACCGGTAATCTTCCGGAAATCATGATCTCTCTCTTTGCTCTCAGGAAGGGCATGGTCAATGTTGTCAAGGCATCCATCTCAGGCGCCATCGTCGGCAATCTCCTCTTCGGCCTCGGTCTGGCTATCATGGCCGGCGGGTTAACTCGACCAATTCTTTATTTCAAGCGGCGTCCCGCCCGTGTGCAGTCATCGATGGTGCTGCTTGCCTGCTGTGGCCTGCTGATCCCGGCACTTTTTCATTTCTCCAACGAAAATGAAGTCGAACAGTTGTCATTGCAGATCTCGGTGATATTAATCACCATGTATGTTTTTGGCCTGATCTTTACCTTTTTTACGCACAGTAATCTGCCTCCAATACACGCCGATGATTATGAATCCGATAATGAAATGGGCGCAGTGGAAGCCATACCCGCTGCGGAGATCCCCAGCACCATCACAAGGCCCGTATCACACGCGCCGGAAAAAATTCAACACCATAAGTCAATCTGGAATCCTGTGCTCCGGCTCATCTTCTTCGGAGCCCTGCTTGCCTACGTCAGTGAAATTCTGACCAGCTCGATCGATCCCATTTCTAAAAATTTTGGCCTGAGCGATGTCTTCATGGGCGTGATCGTTTTATCATTGGCCGGTAATATCGGCGAATATCTTAATGCAATTTCATTTGCCCGCCGTGGTAAGATCGACCTCACCATACAAGCCACCATGGGCTCAGCCACCCAGGTTTCATTACTGGTTGCCCCTGTCCTTGTTTTCAGCAGTTATTTTATGTCGAAACCGATGAATTTAAATTTTACACTTTACGAAGTTGCCGCTGTGCTTATCGCAGCCACTGTCACCCGCACCTTCACCTACGATGGCGAAAGCCACTGGTTTGAAGGCTCCATGCTCGTCGGAATTTACCTGATTCTTGGTTTGGGCTTTTATCATCTTTCCTGATGATTATTTCAGCGATTAAAATTCATGCAAGATCGGA
>JBILGL010000417.1:0-4427 GCA_044351075.1 Isosphaeraceae bacterium
GGGTGTCAAGGCCATTGGCGTCGTCAAACCCGGCCTGACGCGCCAGGCCGCTGTCAACGACGACCATCACTCCTTCAATCGTCAGCGATGTTTCGGCGATGTTGGTGCTCAGAATAATTCGCCGCCGTGGGCCGGGCTTCAGGGTGGCGATCTGATCACCCAGCGGCATGGAGCCATGAAGGCTGCGAATTTCCGTGTTTTGAATGACATTTGAATCGACCAGCGGGCGAAGCTGGGCATCAACCTCGCGGATTTCACGCTGGCCAGGCAGAAAAACGAGAATATCGCCGGAATTTGGCCGGCGGGCTTCGTTTTCAATGGCGCGGGCCATGCGTCCGGCAATCGGCAAGTGTGCTGCAGAGAGGTCGTGTTCGATTTCAACCGGGTAATTACGCCCCGGCACGTTTATGATCGGGCAGCCGCCCATGTGTTCGGCGATTTTCTCGGCGTCGATCGTCGCCGACATCACCAGAATTTTCAGGTCTGGCCGAAGCGCGTCGCGAGTTTCGCCCAGCAGCAGTAGGGCTAAATCGGCGTCGAGGCTTCGCTCGTGAAATTCATCCAGAATGACAAGCCCGCAGTCTTCCAGCGCAGCGTCGGCCAGCAATCGACGCGTCAAAATGCCTTCCGTCACCACATGCAGGCGGCTGCGCGGGCTGATACGGCTTTCAAATCGCACCTGATAACCGACCTCTTCGCCCACCTGCCAGCCCTGTTCGCGTGCGATCCATTCGGCGGCTGAGCGTGCGGCTGTCCGCCTTGGCTGGAGCATCACGGCATGCTGGCCGGGCTTCAGCAGAGCTGGGTCAGCCACCAGCGAGGGCGGCACGCGGCTGGTCTTGCCGGCCCCCGGTTCGGCCACCAGTACAAGGCAGGAATGCTCTGCCAGACCGGCCCGAATTGCCCCCAGATAGTCGTCAATCGGCAAATGAGGCAGGGGCGAAGGCTGGGCGTGTCTCGACATGAAACTGATCAGGGCTATTTAAAATATGATGATAGGATCAGGTGAGCCCACGATTAAGCGAATCAATAGTGACTTTGATCGCCTCATTATACGGCTGAATTTTCAGCAGTTCGATAAATATCTGCTGGGCCTGTGCCGGCCGGTTCAGGCGGATCAGGCACTGGCCCATGCCTGACATCGCACCGTAATGATATGGGTTTCGCTTGATGACTTCGCGGCAGTCGGCCACGCTTTTTTCGAAATCGCCGCGGCTGAAATGAATAATCGCCCGCTGATTCCAGGCTTCGGCAAATTCAGGGGCTTTTTTGATGAGCGCATCCAGCCTTTTTTCGGCGTCATCCGTGCGTTCTTCGCTGACAAGTGCCCTGATGGCCGCCAATTCCTTGTTGTTTTCGGCCGATGACGACCGGAACCAGATGCCCCAGAGAGCATTCTCGGAAAATTGTCGAACCATGCTATCCTTATCCTGCATCAGCTTGCCCACGGCTGTGTTGCTCTCTTTGCCGCCGATCAGGCCAAGCGATATGGCACAGGCACGACGAGTTTCGGCGTCTGACGATTCCGTCAGTTTGATCAATGTCGATTCACTATATCGGGCCAGCAGATTCTGCATGAATTTCTCAAGATCCTGCGACTCCAGAAATTCCCTGTAATAACCGACCAGCACTGGGCCCATGGTCGCTTCCTTTTCTGTAAGACCCTTGGCCGACTTGCCATCGCCCGCAGCCTGTGTGGTTGAGGCAGCCACTAAAAGCAACAGGGCCACGAAAAAGCCGTTTTTCAGTTGTCGATTCAGCAGTTTCATAATTCTCTCTCCGGCCCTGATTTTATTTCATTTGTCAGATACTATCCGGCAGGCTGTGACCAAGTTTATCACGCTTGGCCGAAAGATAACGCGAACGATGCTCGTGAGGCGGGGCGATGATCGGCACCTGATCCACCACTTCCAACCCATAGCCGGAAATGACAAAGGCGTCAACCTTCTTCGGATTATTTGTCAGAAGTCGCACCTTCTTCAGCCCCAGATTCTCCAGAATTTGCAGGCCAATGCCGTAATCTCGCAAATCGGCCCGATAGCCAAGGGCCAGGTTTGCCTCAACCGTATCAAGCCCCTGATCCTGCAAGGCATAGGCCCTGAGCTTCTCAATCAGCCCAATGCCCCGGCCTTCCTGCGGCAGATAAATCAGTGCGCCAGCCCCTTCATTTTGCATCATTTCAAGTGCCAGATGAAGCTGGTCGCCGCAATCGCAGCGTAGGCTTGCCAGCAAATCGCCCGTAAAGCAACTGCTGTGCAGACGCACCAGCGGCGCTTCTACAGAAGCCAGATTACCCAGCACAAATGCAATCGGCTGGTTAGCCGGCTCATGATCCACATTATAGCCAATGATGTGGCCCATGCCATATTTGGTGGGCATTTCGGCCTCGGCTGCCCGATGCACCAGCTTTTCCCGACGCTTGCGGTATTTGATCAGCGATTCAATCGTGACCATAGGCAAATTAAACTGCTCGGAAAGCTCATACAGGCGTCTTCGGCTGGCGACACCAATCCCGTCCAGAATTTCGCACAAAACGCCGGCCGGGGCCAGCCCAGCCAGCCGTGCCAGATCAACAGTAGCCTCAGTATGCCCAGCCCGCCGCAGCACGCCACCTTCTTTGGATACCAGTGGGAAGAGGTGGCCGGGGCGAACGAGGTCGTCGGGCGTGGTTTTCGGGTCGATGATCGCCCGAATGGTCCGCGCACGCTCTTCAGCGCTGATGCCCGTGCGGCAACTGATATGATCAACCGGAATGGTGAACGGGGTGCGGTAAGGAGCCGTGTTTGAAGATGGATCGACCATCGGCCTAAGTTGAAGCCGTGCCGCTAGTTCGGGCATGATCGGCATGCAGAGTTGCCCGCGGCCATGCGTGATCATGAATTCCACGGTTTCAGGCGTGAGATTCTCGGCGGCAGCGATGAAATCGCCTTCGTTTTCGCGGGCTTCGTCGTCCACCACGATCACCACCCGGCCCTGCGCCAGGGCTTCCAGGGCGTCTTCCACCGGAGAATACTTCAGGTCGGTCGGCATTCAGGCATCGCTCCAAAAAAATCGCGCAGCACTGTCATTCGTCGCCAATATATCTTATTCTATTCAGGATACAAAAAATACAATGTGCCCGGCTTGATCGATCCGGCGAATCTCCAGCCACCCAACCTGAGGCCACCGCGATGCGTCTGAATCTCGCCTGCCTGCTGGCTTTCTCGCTCTTCGCCCTCGATTCATCAATTTCCACACCCACCCGGGCCGATGAAGCCGCAGACCATCTTGACCGCATCGCCCAAGCTTATGCTCGGCTGACCACCTACGCCGACAGCGGCCAGGTTTCCATCGTGCCGCCCGGCGGCAAGCCGACCGAGCCGGAAACTTCTCGCACCCTTTTTGCCCGCCCCGACCGCCTGAAAGTCGAAGCCGAAGAACTGAGGGCCGTTTTTAGCCAGGGCAAGCTCACCACCGTGCTCGATACCCTTCAGACCACCTTGGCGGAATCAATCACAAAGCTGCCTGAAGCCGATGCCCTGCTGGTTGGCCCAATCGGCTCGGCCCTGCTCGGTTCGCCCACAGGCCAGCCTCAGGCGATTGTGCTGCACCTGCTGCTCGACAAAAAAAATGCCGATTGGCTCAAACGTGAAGGTGTGCCAAAGACCGAAAAAACTGCCCAATGGGCTGGCAAAGAGTGGCAGAGGCTGAAGATTGACCGTCCCCTCCGGCCCGACTGGCTCATCTGGTTTGACGCCAAAAGTATGCTGATCGGCCGGATCGACGTGATTGCCGCCGAGAATCCAGAAAAAACGATCGCCGTGCAGTGGTCGGCTGGCGAGATTCGCACCGCTGCCTTGCCCGAAACGGCATGGGGGCTTGATATCCCCGAAAATTATGCGGCTGTTGATAAAAAAGTGGCTGAATTTCAAAAAGCCGCCGCCGAGAAGAAAAAAACGGCAGATTCAGCCCTCGTGGGCAAGCCTCTTGGTGAATTTCCGCTGGAATTGATCGGCCTCGACGGCAAGACAAAACCGGCCAAAATTTCAGATTACAAAGGCAAGCCGATCGTGATCGACTTCTGGGCTACCTGGTGCGCGCCCTGCCGCAAGTCGTTTCCTGAACTGACCGCCGCCCTTGCGACGCTCGATGACGCCAGCGATGTGCAGGTTTTACTGGTTTCGATTGATCAGAAAGCCGAAGAGGGCGAACTGCCCGATTTTGTGCGTCTTGGCCTGAAAAAGATGGGGGTTGATCTGGAAAAGTTGCCACGCGCCACTTTGGCCCTTGATCGCACGGGCGCTGCTTCAAAAGCCTTGCAGGTGGATTCGATCCCGATGACGGTGCTGATCGACCGGACAGGTGTCGTGCGTAAAGTGCATGTCGGCCTGACCCCGACAACCACCCTGCGCCAAAGCCTGGCAGAGATTTCCAAAAAAGCGGGGAAA
>JBILGL010000418.1:0-4415 GCA_044351075.1 Isosphaeraceae bacterium
GATTAAAACTGGATTATATTTAGCTTTTATTTTCTGAAAAAACCTCGATATTGCTCTATTCGGATTCAGTTTATTTTTTAAGGCAAATTCACGTTGGCTGATATTGAAAATTATGTTAAAAACTGCTGTCTTCTTGCAAGACGGGAGAAGTAGCAAAAAACAGGGCGATCACGGATGATCGACATCGGAAAGATTGAAAAAAAACAACTGATTTGCATAGGCCTGTTCTGTCTGGCCATTTTATGCTTTGACCAGAAGGCCAATGCTCAGCAACCGGCAACAAACTCTTGGTCTGACGCCCAGCCTATCGATAGGAACTTGGCAAAAAAGCCAGTAGTTGCAAGACCGTCTTCTGATCTTCTAGGCCGTTCGTTGGGCATGTCTGCGGGAATTCTAGGGATTGGTGGTGTCATATTACTGGTGCATCGCTTGATCAGCCGGAACCCGCAGGGTCGTTCGTTGCGACGAATGAACGTAAATGAATTGACGAGGGGTGAGGTACTTCAGCGGATTATGCTGAACAGCCGGCAATCCGTTTATGTGCTGAGAATTGGTGGGCGTGTGATGGTTGTTGGCACAGGTTCGCAAGACGCCCCACAGCTTTTGAGTGAGTGGCCTTTTGAAGACACAACGGGCGATCAATCCGCAGAGACTGACGATCTGAGTGATCAGGAACTTCCACGAATTATCGGGAGGGAGGAGTCGGTGGCATGAGAATACGACTCTGTCTGAACCCGATTTTCTATTTCTTAATGCTTGCTACATTCACGAAAGTAGCCAGTGGGCAGCATGCGCTGGATCATTCAGTCAAACCGGTGGCGAATGCCACGCCAGCGAGCCCGCTGAAGAGCGAACTGACTGGCAAATCGGCTTCCGCCGAGACTGCGACAAACGTGGCTAATCACTCCCCTTCCCCACTGAATGTGCCGGTGCCAAGGCTGCCCCAATTGAGTGAGCCTGACACAAAACCGGCAGTGCGAGCAGAAGCACGGGAATACGCCAAAGCCGAGATCGAGCGATTGGCGGTTCAGTGGCAAGGTTTCCTGTTGATGGCGGGGATCAGTTTTCTGCCTGCGGCGGTATTGATGACCACTTCGTATGTGCGAATTCAAATCACGCTGAGCCTGCTGAGACAGGCACTTGGAAGCCCATCAATTCCTGGCAACCAAGTACTCATGGCCCTTTCGCTTTTGCTGACGATGATTGTGATGCGGCCTGTAGGTGAAACGATTTACAGCAAATCGATTAGCCCGTATCTGGAAGGTCGGCTGAATCAGGCAGAAGCAATTGAGGCCGGGGCAACGCCACTCAAGCGATTTATGGTGGCTCAAATTGTACGAACAGGGCATCAGGATTATCTGGCTGAACTCATGCAATTTGCTGAGGAGCAAGTCTCTGGCGATGATAGATCTGAGCAGGTTAAAAATTTGAAGGAACCTGTCACTATTAGGGCTGAGGATGCGGATGATTATCCTCTCCATGTGGTGGCGCCTGCTTTTCTGCTTTCGGAACTAACAACAGCACTATTGATTGGCTTTGCGGTTTTTCTGCCATTTCTGATCGTTGATCTGGTGGTGGCAACGCTACTGGCGGCGATGGGGCTTTGGATGATGCCGCCAATGGTAGTTTCGACTCCTGCAAAACTCGTTCTGTTTGTTTTAGCCGATGGATGGATGCTTACTGCCGGGGCGATACTGGGCGGTTTTGCGACGGGATGAGATGTCATTGCAAGATTAAAGCAGGAGGCGACTGATGGACACACAGTGGGTTCTGGACTGGTCGCAGGAAGCGATTCGCATGGCCATAGTGATCAGTTTGCCGGTACTGGCCACAGCACTCGTAGCAAGTATTGTGATGGGCCTTTTGCAAACGATCATCCAACTGAATGAAGCAACCTTTGCGCAGATCCCACGGATGATTGTCGTTTCGTTGGCTGTTATGCTGCTTTTGCCTTGGATTGTTTCGCAGTGGGTTGGCTTTACGACCAGCCTGATGTCGGCTGTTTCAGGTAGTCTTTAGATTTTAATTGAACTCACTGTGTACTGTTTCAATCAATTGCCATAGATTCGAAATTCGATCCAAAGTCATTCTCATGATTCAAGCAATACCTGCCGAAAGTCCTGAATGGATCTGGGAATTTGCTTCAGGAATTGCAGACTGGGCCTCGTTTCCCGTTGCAACAGCTCTTTTGACAATTCGCTGGATCGGTCTTACCAGTTTCGGGCCAGGATACAGCACTGAAACCGTTGGACTGAAAGTTCGATTGATGCTGGCGATCCTGCTTGCCGGGTTGATGGCCCCGGGAGTCGTTCAGCCTGTTCTTCCAGAGTTTATGGGTTGGCAAGACTGGGCTGTGATTGCCGCTGGCGAATTTGTGATGGGTGCGGCACTTGGGCTTTCGGTTTCGCTATGGATATCGGCAGCGAGATCAGCTGGTGAATGGGTTGCGATGGTCGCCGGGTTTAGCATGCAAACGCTTTTTCAGCCAGATTGGGACGGCGATTCGGCTGACCCACCCAGCAGTATAGGGCGGCTATTTTCAATCATGGCACTTGCCATTTTTTTTACAGCACGCGGGCCAATGCGGCTTGTGGACCTCGTCTCAGCGAGTTTGCAAGTCGGGCCTCTGGGCAATGCATTGATGTATCCAACCAAGGCACACGCCGAAGCGATCTTGAGTGGAGTAGGCGAAGCCCTGACACTCTCTGTTCTGGCAGCCTGGCCAATTCTGCTGGCGATGATCACAACGCAACTGGCGGTGATACTGGCCACCAATACCCAGTCGGTGGTGCTTTCGCTTGGCATACTCTCACCAACACGCATGGGTGTTGCCCTGATTATCTTGGCCGCAGGTCTGGGCGGATTTTCAACCGGGTTTTCTGGCACACTGGGGCACTGGTACGAACACACACTTAAAGGTCTAAAGCATTTTCAGGTAAAAGCTGAAAATCATGGAGGTTCGAGTACGCAATTCGTAACTGGTGCGGCAGTATTCCAGGTGATTGATTTGCCGGAGCCTGCGAGATGAGTGACTCAGATGACCGTCAGGAGACACCCTCTACTTATCGCGTTTCCATGGCCCGCGGGCTTGGCATGGTGCCACTTGCCCCTGCACTTGTAAGGTCCATTTCACTTGGAGTGGCCATTTTGATAGTTTCTACCAGAGCACATGCCCTTGCGGATGGGTTGGTCCTGGTGATCCAGGAGATTTTTAGGGACCTGCCAACAATAATTAGCGGTGAACTGAGTGGCCAAAACCTGCAACACTTGATTATTGTTCAGTTTTGGCGGATCGCCGAACCACTAATTATGGTTTTTCTGGGCACATGGGTAGCTTTAGTCGCCATTCATCAGCTCGCGGCTGGCGGCTCCTGGACACCATCGCTTGCACTACCCAATTTTAGCAGAGTTTTAAGATTCTGGTCGAAGTTTGATGATGAATCTGGGAATTCGCAATCGCCTTTAGGAAATCGAATCGCCATAGGCTTGATACGTCCGATGGCGGCCGTTATTGGCTGTCTGTCAGTGGCCATCGCACTGCGATGGTCGTGGGATAATTCAACTATTGATGACGGTCTCTGGTCGCGCGAGATAGTACGATTCGAGCTGCTGGCAAGTCGATTGATACTAACTCGTTCGCTTGCTCTTTTGATAATGCCGTTGCTTGTTTTAGGGTTGTTCGAGTGGTTTATGGCCCGACGGCTTTGGCTGGATCGGCTACGACCATCGTCTGAGGAAGCACGCCGAGAAATTCGAGAACTTGAAGGTGATCCCGAGCTGAAATTGAGACGGCGGAAGCTGGCTAATACAATTCGTGAGCTTGGCAAGATCGAGCAACTCTTGCCCAGTACTGAAGCTGTGATTGTCGGAACCACGATGACAGGACTATCGATTCAACTCATCAGATTATCTGACGGCCGATGGGCAGCTGGCGAAGTGCTTAGAGGGACAACTGCAGCCCGATTTGCGGAAAAATGTGCAGCTTGTGGCAAGCCATGGGTTCGAGACTCAATGCTTTCGAGCAGACTGGCAAAACTCATGGAAAAAAGTCGGGGCCAGATTACCCCGTTGCCAGTCGATCTGGCGAAAGATATTAAAGCTGCGTTCTCCGCCAGATTGAAACCCGCAAGTTGATATCCATTAAAGTTTTTATCGGATATGATAACATCTCAAAATACTTATAAGCCCCCCACAAAACCCAGGCTTGAAGTCAGAAAAACGAGATTAACCTTCAAATAAGATAGGGCTTCTAAATATGTCATTGAGAAAAAATCGATAGATATTTGAAAAGTTTATAATTCCTAAAATTATTCATTCATGACGTCACCGCCAAATTACAATCACCTCTTTTTGTCGCATGTAAGCTACTGTGATATCTTATCTTAGATTATACTTTTTCTCTTGCTTTCTGTTCG
>JBILGL010000419.1:0-4411 GCA_044351075.1 Isosphaeraceae bacterium
GATTAATGACTATCGATATTACACTTTTACAAATAGAAAAATGAATTGACCTTGTATCTCAACATTCACGATTTTTTTGGGGAAACATGATGTCGTCAATCTGAACTGAAACATAGAGCCATTTTTCCCGGAATTAAACTCAATTCAAACAGAAAACTGAAGTTGAAAATCCCTTTCGGAAAATTCTTAACGATCAGCATATTTTAAAACCAGTCAAGCCAGGCTAAACCGATGCCAAAGCCAGGGATAAAAAATAAGATGCATTAGTCGGAATAAATCCCTCGCTAACGCTTTTTGAAGTTGCGCTTTTTGAATTGTCGTTTTGCCGAAATCCTAAGATTCGCTGCGATTTGATCCATTAATGAAAATCAATAAAAAGATCGGTGGTTTAAATGGCCGGAGGCCATAACTATTCATAGACGGCTCCGCTGGAGCCCAAAATTACAATGCCAATTCTTATCGATGGCCGGAGGCCATAACTATTCATAGACGGCTCCTCTGGAGCCGCAAAGAAAACAGATTCCTCAAAAATCACAATTTCAAAGCTAGCGCTTCGGGTTAGCCTGCTATCTTTGGATGAGCAGCCAAATTCAGTTGATAATAGAACCGGATTTCTCTATCAATTGATTTTAAGCTGGCTGGCGAGCTTTTGCACGGCGAGCCGGGCGGTGCGAACACAGTCTGGCACGCCGACGCCACTCAGGGCATTCGAAGCAATAACCAGCCCATGGTGGTGGGCGAGTTGCTCTTCGATCTGGCGGACACGATCCTGATGCCCAAGCGTATACTGAGGCATAGCCCGACCATGGCGGGCAAGGCGATAAAGGCAGGGTGGGCCTGAGGTTCCGAGCATATCGGCGGTCTCTTCCAGTACAATTTTTTTGATCTCTTCGTCGGGCAGGTCGTAAAGCTCGGGCTGCATCGCCCCGCCCACAAAGACGCGCAGAAGAACCTTGCCCGCCGGAGCCCGGCCCGGCAATTTGACGCTGGTGAACGAGATGGCCAGAACGCGACGATTTTCCGAGGCAGGCACGACCATGCCGAAGCCATTGAGCGGATGACTGATCTGGCTTTTGTCAAATCCGACCAGAGCAATGGCCGAACTGGCGTAGGGGATAGACCTGAGATGCCGGGCGAGTGTGGTGTCGAGTTCGTCCACCAGCCGGGCGGAGGCATGCGCTTCGGCGGCGAGGATAACACCATCGGCAATGATCGATTCGCCGCTGAGCAGTTCCAGCTTCCATTTCTGGCCGGTTTCGTCATGGCAGAGACGACGCACGGGCGAGTCGAGTCGGATGGAGCCGGCGGGGAGTACTTCGGCGAGCTTATCCAGCAGCCGCCCCATGCCACCTTTAAGGGTGAGAAAGAGGCCGTAGCGGGCGCCTGAAGCGGATTTGTCGATCGATTTCTTCTCTTTTCGCGGCCAGAGGCTGGCCCGCAGCAGGCTGCCGTGCTTTGCTTCCATCTCAATAAACTGGGGCATGGTCGAGCGCAGGCTAAGCTCATTCGGGTTGGCGGTATAGATTCCCCCAACCAATGGCTGCACCAGTCTTTCGAGCACTTCAGAGCCAAGCCTTCGCTTGACAAAGCTGGCGAGCGATTCATCCTCGCCGCCGGGCTGCCGGCGTGGGATAAACGGCTCTAACATCAATCTGAGCTTGGCTTTCCATGAAAGGATCGGGGTGGCCAGCACTGGCCAGGCGCGGTTGGGGGCCATCAGCACGAAGCCTTCCGGCACTGGCATCAACTTACCTTTGCGGAGCACAAACGAGCGGCGATTGGTGGTGTCCGTCTCCATGAGCTCGTCGGAAAGGCCAAGCTTGTGGCATAAATCGACTGCCCAGGGCTTATTGGTGATAAAGCTGTCGGCCCCGCCTTCGCAGAGAAAGCCGTCGATCTCTTCCGTCCAGATGGCTCCGCCGATACGCGGACGGCTTTCGAGAATGGTCAGCTTGAGCGGAACACCGGCCGCTTTGGCACGTTCCTGAAGCTCAAAGGCAGCCGCCAGCCCGCTGATGCCAGCACCTACAATCACAACTTCTTTCGCTAATTGCGTTTCGGACATTAAGCAAGTCGATCAGAATCGTGGTTTAGCCTGCATCTGTCGATCTTTGGCGATGCGGGTTTTGATGATGTCGGTGAGGGCTTCGATGAAGATCGGGTGGTCGTTGACGGTTTCGGCCCTGACCATGCGAATGCCGGCCTGTTCGCAGGTGGCTTTGGCTTCAAGGTCAAGGTCATACATGACTTCCACGTGGTCGGAGATAAAGCCGATCGGGCAGACGACGACATTTTCCACGCTCTCTTTTTCCTTGAGGGTCGAGAGATAGTCGTTCACGTCAGGCTCGAGCCAGGGCGTTTTCGGGTCGCCGCTGCGGCTTTGCCAGACGAGGATCCAGTCGATTCCGCCAAGCTCTTCGGCCACGGCCTTGCAGGCATGTTCGATCTGGCTGACGTAGGGGCAGCGGGCCGCCACGGCGGTCGGGATGGAATGGGCGGTGAAGACGATTCGCACTTTGGACTGGGCTTCGGCCGGGAATTGATCGATGGCCGACTTGACCTGAGCGGCCTGACTTTTGGCGAAGAGCGGGTGATCAAACCAGGGGCGGATGAAGTCAACTTCAGGCACCTCGCCGGCATAGCCGAGGTCGAGGATTTCCTGAATGGTCTCCATGTATTTTTCCCAGCTTGGCATGCTTTGATACGGCGAAAGGATGATGCCGATGGCGCGGCGGCAACCGGCGTCTTTCATCGCGCGTAAAGCTGTGAACATATATGGCTTATAAAACCGCATGCCAACAAAGACCGGCAGATCGATCGCCTGTTTTTTAAGCTCGCCCCGCAGGCCCACTGCCTGACGATCCGTCAGCTCGTTGAGCGGGCTTTTGCCGCCGATGAGTTCGTAGTGATGAACGACCGCCTCGTATCGTTCTTTGGGAACGGGCAGGCCACGAAGGACGTTGTCAAGAAACGGGCGAACGTCGTCCATGCACTCGGGCGCTCCATAGGCCATGAGGAAGACGCAGTCATACGGAACTTTAGACCGAGTCCGAACTTCCACAAAATTTTCAGGAGCGGCCGGGGCCGCTGGTCGCCCCCCAAACGGGCTGACACCCGGGGGAGGACCGCCGCCAGCAGGGCGACCGCCTGCGGCTGGGTTTTCCACCTGGGATGGCCGTAGTGATGGTTGTGATGAATCGGGGCGGGCGGAGGGGCTTGAGCTCATTTTTCGGTCGATTTATCTGGATTATTAGTTTGGCCAAGCCGTTGCCCGCTTGAGATTTACGCTTTTCTGTTGCGATAAAGCTCGGGCGAAACGACTTCAGCCATGGCCTGGGTATCAAGCGACCCGCCCAGCAGCTGATTGATGGCGTCAATCTGCGGCAGCGGATCTTTCACCATGGTGTTATAGTCAACATCGATGATTCGGAAATGTGGCTTATTGGCCACCCATGCTTCGAATTTTGCCAGACCGGCGCGGAAAAGCTCGGCCATTTTTTCGTCAGGGATCGTGTCAGTCGGCTTCCCTAGCCGCTGGAGCATTTTTTTCTGGCTGGCCAGCACTTCGTCGATGGCCCGGCGCATCATCAAAACGCGATACTCATAGCCTTCAGGCAGGTCGTAAAGCAATTGATAGACCATCTTTACGGCCTTATGGCGGGCACCTTCCAGCCAGCTTGAGTCGTTCTTCACGCGGAGGGCGGGGAGGAATTCGTAGTAGCCATTGACGTTATCAATGTCGGCCTCGCGGAGGTTGTCCGTCATTACAGGCACCCCGCCCGATTCCAGCATCTTCATCATCATCGATGTGCCGGAACGCGGCAGGCCGCTGACGATCACCACAAACGGCGGCTGATTTGAATCAATTCCCATAAGACCAACCTGACCTCTTCCCTGAATGGATCTTCCGATACTTTTCACCCAGTTTTCGGCCAATTCGATGGCCACAATTGAGCCGTGAGCGAGCTCTGACGACCGGGCTTCTCATGTGTTAATATGTGTATCTTAAAAAAAATCGGAAAAATTTGACAGACCAGATGAGAGCCGCCAAGCTCCCGAAAATTACTATTAAAGCACTGAAAGAATAATACTTACATAAATTTCAACGTGGCTTGATGCTTGACATTAAGCAGGTTTCGAATACAAAACATAGATAAATTGATCCGAAATGACGATGCGAGAGTGTCGCGATTCGGCAGTGACATCCCTTTGACTCTGTCTGAAAAATGCTGGGAGAGCCCTGTCATGAAGGTCTTTGTAACGGGTGGAAGTGGCCTGATTGGTCGTGGAATTGTGCAGAGACTTGTGGCCCGGGGCGACCAGCCGGTGATCCTTTCGCGACGTGCCGATGAGATTCGCCGGGCCCGCAACATGCGTGGCATCGAAGTGATTCAGGGCGACCCGACGATTG
>JBILGL010000420.1:0-4410 GCA_044351075.1 Isosphaeraceae bacterium
GGGATTGGGATAGTTAATCAGAAGTTTGATTAGAAAGCGGTCGAGCTGGGCTTCTGGAAGAGGGTAGGTGCCTTCGGTCTCGATCGGGTTTTGAGTGGCCATCACGATAAACGGCGGTTCGAGGCGATAGGTTGTGCCATCGACGGTGACGGTGGCTTCCTGCATGATTTCCAGCAGGGCCGCATGGGTTTTGGCCGGGGCACGATTGATTTCGTCGGCCAGCAGGAGCTGGGTGAAAACCGGGCCTGGGCGGAAGCGGAAGTCGCTTTTCGCTTCGTCAAAAATCTGTGTGCCGGTCAGGTCGGAAGGCATCATATCAGGCGTGAACTGAATGCGGCGAAAATTGCAGCCTAATACGCGGCCCATTGATCGGACCAGCAGCGTTTTGCCGAGGCCCGGCACGCTTTCAAGCAGCACATGGCCGCCGGCTAACAGGCTTAAAAGCAGGCCCCGAACGAGATCATCCTGGCCGATGAAAACTCGGCGGAGCTGCTCTTCCACGCGGTTTCGCCAGGCCAGAACTTCGGCCAGTGGCTCCGCAGCCAGCGGCGGCTCGGGTGTGGTGTTGGCTGGTTTGACGTGATCATCGACCGTCTCCAGCTCGTCATATTGTGGCCGATTTTCCGATGCATCATCGCTCATTATTATCTTCTCCCCTGTTACCAAATTGTTCCCAGAGTGTGAGTGCCGGGGCACTTCGCCATTTGCTGTATCGCTGAAAGATGACTGTGGCGGCGGCAGGCAGGTCGGCGGATTTTTCGAGCAATCGACCAACGGCCCGGGCATGCAGCGAAAACTGCTGCCAGTATTCTGTGCGAGGTTCTCGTGCCGGGCCCTGCCGCAGTGCCCGCGACCAGCAGCCAAGCAGGCCAAGCAGAACAAGATGACCGGCAAGTGCGCTTGATGGCCAGGTGGTCAGAAATTTCCAGAGGGCATTGCCTTCGTTGGGGTCGGCCAGCGGGTCATCGCCCAGCACAAAAACGATCTGGCAGCCATCGTGCGATTCTTCGATCCAGTCGATCATTTTGCTGGTGAGTTCACGATTGGCTGGGTGGATTAAGCCGCCATTCAGAAAGAAGCCTGGGCTGGCGAGATAAAGCCGCTGGCCGTATTCAGCAATGACTGTCTGCTCGCGATGTTTCAGGAGTGCATGAGCTGGCGGAATCTCAATCGCCTGGTCGATTGGCCAGACGATCCCTTCGGCTGACCATTCGCCGAACCATTCAAAGGCGGGCATGACTTTTTTAGAAGTGTCGATTTTGGTGGATTTGAACCAGCCATTGGAATTAGCTGGATTTTTCGCCGCCGCTTTTTTAAGACCGGCTCGCATTCGAGCTCGGCTCAGATTTTTTTCATAGGCTTTTTTGCGACGGTCGTCCCATGAAGGGTCGGGGTTGTCAACAGCATTCTGCCAGTAATTCAGCAGCCAGTCTGCGTCGCGGGGGGCATAAATCAGAAGGTTGGTGTTGTCCGACTGAAGCCAGTCGTCAAACCAGGTGGCTTCGGCTGCGCCAGGAGGCCCAGGGCGATCCGCGAGACGGATGATCACATGCGCATCATAAAAAACTTCGTCGTTTACGCCCCAGGCGGCTTTGACTTCGTGGCCGCGTGCTTCGAGAATTTCCTGAAGGGCACTAAGGCCATTAATGCTTTTGCCACGGCTGCGGGCATACGATGAATCGACCTGATTTGTTGATGAGCCGCACCCAGTCAAAAGTAGTAAAAGCAGGCTTGTGAGGTATCTCAGCAAAAAATGGGCTGAATATTTGGCGATGAGATGTTGACTCATTGCATTTCGCCCCCTTCCAGCTTGCCATAGACTCGTTCGGCACCAGTCCACCAATTTTCCATGGCTGAATCGCCGAAACGGCGGCCGCCGAAGATCACGATTTCGTAAAAGCCAACGAGCTTCTCGAGCTGGAGCATGGGGTGAATGCGTTTGGCTTCGCGGCCCCACTGGCGTGGCGTCAGGCTGGTGGGGTCGTGCAGCTCGTGGCGGGCACCAAATCGGCGCACTATCGCCAGCCATGCAAGTGAAATCGCCTGCCGCTCCTGCCCTTCGCGTTTCATTCGGCAGGCCATTGCCCAGATTTGATCAGGGGTCGCCGTGGCCACATCAATCTCCTCGGGCAAATCGCTGATCTCGATTGCGGCCGATGGTTTTGGTGTGGTCGCCGATTTTCGCTGATCGATTGATTCACGAATCACAAGAATGATCTGATAAACAAGAAAGATCACCAGCGCCGCTACCAGACCCCAGATGAAGGATGTTACCCAGTCAAAACCCAGGCTGATACCCGGTGAAGGGAAGCTGAAATTCGGTATCCACCCTGAAAGCCAGTTCATCAGGCGTTCAAAAAAGCCGGGTGGTGGTGGCGGGTTGTAGCTGTATTTGCCGGTGGCGGGGTCGTACCAAGGGAATGAGCCGGAGGAGAGTGCCTCGCGGGCTTGTGCATCTACCGACTGCTGAAAGGCCAGAACGAAGCTGATCATGCCGGGTCCTGCTCTTTCGAGCCGCTGCGGACCTGCCGCTCGGCGACAATCATGCGGACTTGATTCTCAAGATCCCAGCCTTCTGACCTGATACGCACATCGATGTAGTAGAGGAAGCGGGCTATCGCAAAAAATTCAATTCCTGCGATCGCCAGCAGATGCAGCTTCCAGTCAGAGTAAATCAGGAATTCGGAGTCGAGCCAGATACTTGATTTTTCCATGACTGAAAGAAAGACCGAAAGAGCATACCAGCCTGAAGCCACAAAAACCACCAGAAAGCAGGCACCCGCAAAGCTGAATGCAAATTGATCGGCGTTGGCATTGAGGCTTTTGACTCGTTTGTAAAGCCGCCGCCATGAGACTCGCTCAAGAAAAACGATTTCGTTCACAAATCCGAGTACCAGCGGAATTGCCAGAATGGTGATTCCAATGATTGTCAAAAGCCCTCGGATGATTACTTGATAAAGGATCATTTTCGGTAAGCCGCGAATGATTCGGCCCATGATCTGCCGCGTTGTCACACGCTGGTTAAATACGAGCCCGCCCATGGCAATTTCGACCGGGGCTGAAATCCATGGCGTCTCCATAATCAAAATCATCGACAGGACATAATGCACAAAAAAGAATTCTTCCGTGTTGTTTTCATTAAGAATAATTTCCTGCATCAGATTTCCAATAAGCAAATTGAGCAGGAAAAATGGCAGGAAACCCATGATGAGCGGCACCAGAAGCGGCCGCCACCAAGCACGAAGCACCGTAGTGGCCAAGTCCATAATCTGCATGCCGCTACGCTCACGCAGCGCGACTCTGGGCTGGAAAGCAGCGGGTTGGCTCATGCCCTGGACCCCTTTCGAAGCCCCAGCCAGACGAACCAGACCATGCTCAGGGCCGAGAGAATCATGCACTGAACTTTAATGGAATAAGGCACTTCAGAGGCCGATAAAAAGCCCTCAATAAAAGCCGCGAGGATGAAAAGCACGGTCGCTGCACCAATCAGTGGCAGGGCATTTTGCGACGATGCCCGCAGCGATGCCGTTCGGCTCAGGCCGCCGGTTTCCACCAGCCCATAGCCCATGCGCATGCCCGCTGCGGCAGAAAGGCAGATGGCAGTAAGCTCATAAGAGCTGTGGGCGGTGACGAATGTGGAGAAGTTCTCCCAATAGGGAGTCGTGGCCATGTGCCCGAAGGCGCTACCGAGCTGAAGGGCATTACTGCTCAGGATATAGATGCTGCCGAGCCCGAAGGCCAGCCCCCAGCCAAAGCATTGAAGCCCGATGCCCGCGTTGTTACGGATATAAAAGCCTGCCATGACAGCGTCGTTGCGGCCGCCACCTGAGTCGTTTTTCTCGCTGATCGGCTTTTCGTACATCTTTTCCATCTGCGAGAGAGCGGCAGGGCCGAGGAATTTCTCGGCCCGGCCCGGTTCGCCGGCACACCATAAGGCTGAACCGAAAAAGAGGCCGTAAAAAAGCAGAAACGCCAGCCAGACGGCACGATCATGCACGATCTGATGCGGCACCCGGCGGAAGATCAGGCGAAAGAATGAAGCGACGTCGAAGCGGGCAGGGCGGTAGATCCATGAATGTTCGGCGGCAACCCGGCGTGACCATCGGTCAATCACGCCATCAGGCATATCCATTGAACGTGCAAGAGCGAGCCGGGAGCAATTGGAGCGATGCCCGCGAGCCAGGCTTAGGAGAAATTCGGCAGAAAATTTCGACCGGCCAAACCATGATTTGCGGCGTGGAATATCAATTTCGGTTGCAGGCACATTTTCCAGATCGCGGCGTGGGTTCATCGTGTTTTCCTGCCTTCCTGCCGCAGGGGCGTCTGGCGCAGACGCTCGCCCACGGCCACCATGACCGAATCAGCCGGAGTATCAGCGGGCAAGTTGTATTTCTGCCGCAGGATTGACGC
>JBILGL010000042.1:0-14184 GCA_044351075.1 Isosphaeraceae bacterium
CACCGAGCTGGTGCTCGGTTCCCCCGGAATCACTGACTCCCCCGCCGGGAACACCGAGCACCAGCTCGGTGGCTAACCCTGGTTAAGGCCCGTCGCTGGGTGAGCTGACGAGCCGCGCATTGGCAAGTGCGTCACCGTGTGCACTGAGCTTTTTTGCGCGTTTCATCTGGTTTTCTGTTATGAAATTAGGCACGTAACGAACGAGTTGGCCTGCCCAAGTCGTGGAAGCGATATGACTTACAAAGCGAACATGTGGTCCCAGGCCAGTGATCTGGTTGGTTAGTTGCCCGTCTCTTTTGCAAGACCTCCACAACACCAAGCTTGGAACTCAAAGCTCGATGGATCACGAAGCAAGGCACGCGACCTACTCTGCCATAACTTGATGCTCGGATGCGGGTATTGATCCCCGCGATCGATAAAGCCCTCGATAATCGGCCGAGCGCGAGAGCGGAATTTTGAACGCACAGCGTCGCCTACTACAAATAAAGGACGCTAAGCATACGATTCTGGTTGGGACATGCCGAATCAGACGCACAATCGAGCAATGCCTTCTCGTGACCAGACCAGAGCATCGCGAGATCCCAATCCTGGCACGGATCTTGGGCGTCGGGGCAGTATGCCCACTCGCGAATCTCGTCAGGTGATGGGTTCCATGGATCGTGCATCATCGAGGCAGCTAACAACCAAACTCAGCGTACCGGAGCATCGAACAGCATACTCCCAAACTTCCCGGCCAAGCCACAATTATACGCCTAAGATCATCGGCATAACGCCTACCATTAAGGCGTAAAACTATCTTGACTTATGTAAAAAATACCAAGCATATAATAAGTTTGCAAGAAACCCATTCCAGAAATCCAAACCAATATTCCTCGCCTTCGAAGGTGTGCTTTATGGCTTTGTGCCTTCGTGAAATAATTTATTCTGAGGCAATTACTTAATCATTAAATTCCAAGCACACCCTACTGCTTGCGGCAGACCGCCCAATGCAGGCCGCCGGTGCGATCGCAAATGGCCATCAATAGCGTTTTTTCATCGGCCTGATAAGTCGCCACTGCCATCGCCCGAACCGAGCCAAAACCATAAGGCCCCTTGAGCTTCTGAAAAATAAAATAATCGGCCCCCAGAATCCCAAACTTGCTCGCATCTTCAGAAACAACAGCCACTTGCAGGTCGTGAAACGTACCCGCCACCGTGCCCAGCCCCGATATTTTCAACGAGTCTAATACCGCTGGCATCTTTTTGGTTGGATCTGCGTCATTCAATGCAATCGCGATCGCCTGACCACTCTTTGAATCGGCAGTCACTAGATATTTACCTGTCGCATCAAGCGCAGCCCCAACAGGCTCAGCCCCATCCGGCAGGCTGATCGCCTCGCCCCATTGCAGTTTGGTTGGGTCTGTCCAATCAAGCCTTCGCACAGCCCCCTGCCGCCCCAGCGTAACCATCGCGAGATGTTTCTCTGCCTGATTTTCCGTTTTGAATCGGCCTGCGACAATCCGCAAAGGATCCTGATTGAGCTTCTTGACATCAGGAATTTCAGCTGCACTAATTTCTTTCACCTGAAACGACTTCGGATCAATCTCCACCAAGTTCACGCTACCATTGGGCCGATTATCCTCGCCCTCCGCATTGCCTGAAAGCAGAATGAGACCATAAAGCCGGCCATCTCGCTCAACCAGTGCCAAATCGTCCGGCTCCCAGCCAATCTCCACCGGGCCGGCCACTTTCTCGCCTTCTGCGCTAAATACTTCAATAAAAGCCGGCTTGATGTGGCGGTCGTCTCCTGGCGGACGCTGGAGCACGATCACATTATTCTGATAAGGCATAAGCCGCAGCGGCCTGCCTTCCAGATCAATCTCTTTAAGTGGCTGGGGCACCGATCCTGGCTTGGCTGGGGCGGCCCAGAGAGTCATTTTGGTGTATCGCGGGCATGTCATCGCCAGCCGCTGGCCATTGCTGAAAAAAGCGACGTCATCTGCTCGCTGCAAGCCCGTGCCCATTCGCGAATAGACTTCAAACGACCAGCCAAAAGATGAATCAGTGCGTATAAGCCTGCCGGGCCCCTGCTGAATCAGCCTGTTGGCCACCCAGCCGCCGATCAGAAAACTGCTGATCGCCATCATGGCGACAACTAGTATATCTGGCTTTTTTTTCAGGGGTTTTGCTTCGTCTGGTGCAGTGATGTCGTTCATGGTGCCAATCGAGTGCGTTATGAAGTTGACTGTTTCTTTTTCTGGCCGATCTTTGATTCAGTTCCCGCAATGATCCGCTGAATATTGCCCCGATGCCGCCAGATCATCATCGCCCAAAGGCCAATCATGATCGTCGAAGTGCCCCACTGCAATCGACCAAACGGCTGCGGTGTTATCGAAAAGTGGCTTACCAGAAAAGCCGTTGTCGCCAGCAGGCTTGAGAGCGAAATATATTTCCAGACGGAAAGAGTCAGCATGAAAACGGCCAGAGCCGCCAGCGAGCTTGGCAAATCAAGCGCCAGCACCACCCCCAGACTCGTGGCCACGCCCTTCCCACCTTTAAAACGAAGATAGACCGGGAAATTGTGCCCAACAACGGCCCCTGCGGCCACCAGAATCGGGGCATGGCTCAACAGTGGCGTGAGGTCGGTGAATTTCACCCTGGCCGTTTCCTGCATCGCCAGCCAGGTCGGTATAAACCCCTTGAGCATGTCGAGCATAAACACAACGAAAAAGTATTTTCTACCGAGAATCCGCCCGACATTCGTCGCGCCGATATTGCCCGAGCCATGCTGACGGATGTCAATTCCGCCCACGGATCGTGCAACGATCAGACCGAACGGAATTGAGCCGATCAAGTATGTGCCAGCAACTGCGAGCAAAATGCCAATCAATTCAGGGCTCATCGCTCATGGCCTGCGTGGGTTCGAGTATTTTCACGAACCTTGAAAAGATGCGGCCCCTGGTCGCTTGGGTGCGAAGCCCCTAGAAACTCGGCCCGGCGCGCCTCAAAATTGGCATTGGCTGATTCATAATCATCATGCCGGCCAATATCCAGCCAATAGCAATTCTGCTTAAAGCAGTGAATGTTGTGCCCTTCGCCACGCAGGTTTTCCAGCAGTTCGGGCATCGTCAGCTCCTGACCGGCGGGAATACGATCCCAGGCCATCGGCGAAAGGATATAAACGCCCATACTCACCTGAAACGAGAAGGCCGGCTTTTCGCGATAACCTGCCAGAACGTGCGGATCATCGGCGAAATCAAGCACGCCGAAGTCAATCTTCACTTCGCGCGGATAGCTGGCAATCGTCGCCACTGAGCCACGGCTTACGTGAAAATCAAACATCTCGCGATAATCAAGCGTTGTCAGAATATCGCCATTCATGACCAGCACTGATTCATCAGGCTTACCCAGCAAAGCCAGCCCACCGGCGGTGCCCAGCGGCTTTTCCTCTCGAACATAGCTCAGATTCACGCCAAACTTGCGGCCATCACCAAAGAATGACTCGATCAGCTCGCTGAGATATCCGGTAATCAACGTAATATCATGAAAGCCAAAGCGGGCCAGTTGCCGCACCACCACTTCCAGAATCGGCATGGCGTTGGCTTCGCCCAGCGGCATCAGCGGCTTGGGAAAAACCGAGGTATAGGGCCTGAGCCTCGTGCCGCGGCCACCGGCCAGAATCACTGCTTTCATCGCTTGCTTCCCCGTTCGCTTTCCATGCTCTGGGTTGAATTAACCGCATTTATGCCGGGAAAGTGTGGTTTTGACAAGCCCGATTCAGCCCCGGCCACCGGCTTTTTTTTCGCGGCAGCCACTTCAGCAAAGATTCGTTCCAAATGATCAACATGAGCATCAAAAGTCTGTGCTTGCCCCAGCTTACGCGCAGCATTCGCCATCCCGGCGCGTGCCTGCCGGTCAGTCATGGCGTCAATCGCCCTTGCGAGCCCGGCCAGATCATCGGGGCGGCTCACAACAAAGCCCTCCTGCCCTTCTGAAATGATCTCGCCCGCACCATTACAGGCCGTCGTAATTACCGGCAGGCCGCAGGCCAGCGCTTCCATCACCACCAGCGAGCAAGGGTCGTAATAAGTGGGCGACACAAAAAAATCAGCCGCATGAAACAGGCTTTTTATATCAGGTGTAAAGCCCAGCAGCTTCAACTCCTGCCCAAGCCCCAGCCGATCGACCATCTTCGTAAATGGCCCCAGCTTGCCCCTGCCTGAAACCAGCAGATAAACTTTCTCGCCCGTTTTTCCCACATTTTTCCGCAGAGCCAGTGCTTCCAGCAGCGGCTTTAAGCCCTTCAACCAGAAATTATGGCCGACGAAAAGGCCGACATGGGCATCCTGCGGCAGCCCGTATTTTTCGCGCGTCAGGCTTCGTAATGTTTGCGGATCAGCCACTTTAAATCGATCAGGATCAATCGAATTGTAAACAATATGAATTCGCTCGGGCGAGACTTGGCGAAATCGCTGCAAATGCCCGGCCACGAGTCGACTCACAGCCACCACGCGGGCCTTTCGTGCTGGATCATACTGAAGCTGCTCAATGCGGTCGTATTTCCATTCACTGGGCGAAATACGCTTTAAAAACTTGTAAATAGCCCGCCGCAGTGGCGAATCAAATCGCTCTGCATTATGCAGAATCGAACCGGCCCTCAGGCCACCCTGAGGGATAATCACATCCTGCTGCCAGGTGTTGATAAAGCCCATGGTGGCATCAAATTCACCGGCGTGATTGTGCATCACCTCGGCCGAGTTTCGCCCAAACGACCAGATTTTGGCTGATCGCGTCAGCCCGCTCACAGGCACCTTGAGAAGCTTTGCCTCTGGCGGAACCGAACCCGGCTTGACATGCTCTGCCACAAGTGTCACTTCATGCCCGCGGGCGATCAGCACGCGAGTCAGGTCTGCCACATAAGTCTCTGCGCCGCCTTTGTCGGGGTCGATGTTGCGATAATTCAGGGCAATTCTCATCAGGCGGCAACCTCTTTGGCTTTCGCGGCTTTGCGTGCCTTCAGCTTGATATTGTGACTGTCATAGCGGGCCGCTTTCAGATCAACCATCCGGCCAATCATCCGCCGCCGTGCTTTTGTCCATCCCATTGCTTGGCTGTAGCAGACCCAGAACCGCAGAATATCCCTGCGGCTCACTTCCGGCACATCCACCGTGCTGTAAACCAGTTGGGCCAGATCTTTCACCAGCCATCGCCAATAGGCCACCTGGTGTCGCCCCAGTCGGTGCAAGTCAATCACACGCACAGCGGTCTCAGGCGGCGAATCGCTCAGTGTGATAGGGGCTAAGGCGGCCCAGTCCATATTCAGAAAGAAGTGGCAGAGATAGAGATCTTTATGAAACATCGAAGCCCGATGGAGCTTGGCCGAGAGCTCAGCCATACGGCTCGCCAGCTTACGCCGAAGCCATTCCAGCCGGGCAGGGTCAAGCTCTCTGGCCAGCGGCCCAGCCGCCTCATTCACGGCCACGCTGCTTTCCAGCTCGGCCACTACCAGAAAGCTCTGAGCGAAGAGGCCAGGCCCAAGTTTTTCACCGGCGGCAATCACATGCGGCACAGGAATACCCAGCGACCTTGCCGTTTCCAGATGCTTCCATTCCACTGGTCCCGGAGTGCTTGAACCGGGTGCCGTGAAAAGGGCCAGAAATCGTTCTTTCCAGGGGAGTTTCTCAAACTTTTTGACATAGGCATGCACCGGTTGGCCGGAAATGCCGTCGAGCCGGATGCGGGCTGTCGATCGACCCTGCTTGGCATGAAAGCGGTCGCTGCTCTGGATAGCCATGCACAAATCCGCCGACCAATCCGCCGTATAATCTTCGTAGGCGGGGTTCAGCCAAACCCATCGGCAGCCATTTTGCAGGCGATTTTTCAAGAGTCGCAGCATCCGTGCCAGGTTCATCGGCGGCGTTCCTCCTGAATGGGCCTGTGAGCTACCGGCCTGATAGTATCGTCATGAAGCGGCTTCGCGGTTGAGTCGGCAATTTGGCGGCGGCCCTCTTCCCGGCCAAATGGCTTGTCGGCATCATTCCAGGCAAGTGGGCGACTCCATTGAAAAACAAGCACATCCGAAGGGCTGCTCGCCCCCTTTTTTCGAGTGAATTTCGCCGCCAGCTCGCCGCCTTCATTGATGATGCGTGCATAAGTTTTTGCCCGGCCCGAACCACTTTCAAGCTCGCCAGATTCCACAACAAAATATTCAGTGGTGCGATCGCTCAGGGCCTGTGCAATATGATACGGGTCATATCGGCGGCGACCTGCTTCAAAAGATGCCCAGCCTCGCGTATCAAAAACGGCTGAAGCCGCTGATGAATGCCCGGCAAGCCATCGACCCGCCTCAAGATGAGGACGCCGCGAGGCATGCTCAGGCTTGGCCTGCAAATAGATACCTGCTACCAAGAGCAACCCCAGACCGACTCTTGCCAGAAAAAGAGACGCCCCCGCCGAAAGCCGGAGCCATCGCGAAAGATCGCTGTGGGCAATCATTAGCCCTGTGCCCACAAAAGGCAGGCTCAGGCAAATCACCATCAGCATGTGCCGCTCAGAAAGATACCCACGAAAGATAGACTGATAAGCCAGTGCCAGTAGTAATAAGGCCAGATGAATGCGGATCAGCCAATTTGCTTCCCGACTCTGAACGGCCCCACGAAACAAGCCCGATAAACAGAGCACGGCCAGCACAATGCCCAGCCCTTCCGACCATGCCACCAGCATGCGCCAAAGGCCCGGCTTCATGCCCGTCAGCCGCACTTCCCGACTTTCATCCTTCGGCGAAAAATCAAGCGATGCATCTCTCAGTGCCCATGGCAGACCCTTCGGTAAATGACTCATCGAAGGCTCAACGACACTCGTATTCTTTTCCACAGGCGTAAATGCCACCAGCCGATCCGTGATCGAACCATTGACCCAGAGATAGGCCAAAACTGATAAGCCAACGATCAGGCAGAATGAAGTCAGCCCTATGATTCTGGAGAATCGATGGGCTTTTATTTCAGCAGAGGATTTTGACTTGATCCAACCCAGCCCCTGAAAAACGGCAATTGAAAGCCCAGCCAGCAGCCCTTCTGGCCTTGTCCAATAAGCCGCAGCCACAGCAAGGGCAGAGCCAATCGAGTAATAAATTCGAAACCGGCTGACATTCGTTTCCGCCGATTTCAGCCCCAGCTCGATGGCCCACAGCCCCAAACACAGAGCCAGCGCATCGCTTAATGTCTCGTGCCCAATGGCAAAAGGCAGTGGCAGAACCAGCCAGCAAAAGACGGCGATCAGACCGGCCCGCTCACCGGCCAGCCGGCGACTGATGGAATAAATCGGCCAGAGTGCTGCAAGCATCGCCATCAGCGACACCAGCTGGGCCGAAATACGCCACGCACCTGGCGGCCCAAGCTGATTCACGGCCGACAAGCCCCGATGCACTTGATTGACAAGCATTGGATAAAGCGGGTGTTGATCAGCACTTCTGACAACGTCCCAAGCCGGCTGGCGGTCGAATTCGCGGGCGATGTCGATAAACTTCAGGCCGTCCTGGCTGGGCATCGTTGTGCGCAGAATGGCACCGGCCTGAGTGATCAGGCAAAACAAAAATAGCGCTGCAAATATTCGGCCACGCGGCATCTCGCTCGATTCCTCCCTGAATCGAAGCTCGAACGTACGCTCAGGCCAGCCCACGCGCAGGCCAGGCGATCATGACCAAAATCTTAGAGCCACGGCCAATTACGTCAAGGCCAGCTCAGCCGTTCGGGCTTATTTCGGATTCTGAATCTGGTCGAAATAATCGCGCACATTCTTTTGAAGTCGTCGCGGGATGCGCTGCTGTGTCAGGGCATCGGCTGAAGCTTCAGAAACAGCCGCTTCAATTTCGCTGCCGTCAATCACGCTCTGCCCTTTTGTCTGCTTGCCCGGCTCACCAAAGCCCTTGAGCTGAAATTTGCCCTTGGTCAAGTCCATCTTCACGCGGGTGTCATAGGCTGATGTCTTATCCGGGGCTTCTTCGCGATCACCCTTGCCCTGCCCTCGATTCAGACCATTGCCATTCTGAGCGTCGTTCATCATGTTGCCCAGCGAATTGCCCTGAGCCAGATCGCCCAACTGGTTGCCGCTGCCATCCTGCGACATCGCATCCTTGGCATCCTGCAACTGTGCCATGGCTTCATCCAGCGATTTCATGTCGGCCATCTCCTGCGCCATCTGCTGCAATTGCTGCTGGGCCTGTTGCAGGCTCTGGCTGGCCTGTTCCATATTGCCCTGCTGCATGGCCTGCTGGGCCTGCTGCATCTGCTCGGCAAGCTGCTGAATCTGCTTCATGTTGGCCGCCTGCTGATTCAGCTTGGCCATCTCTTCATTAAACTGCTCTTTGGAAAGCCCGCCGTTTTTCAGGGCCTCTTCCAATTGCTTTTTCTTATCCTCAAGGCTCGCCATCTTCTGAAGCTGCTTGGACATGTCGCCCAACTGCTGCTGAAGCTGCTTTCTTTCAGCGTCTGAAAGCTTGCCGCTCTGGGCCTTTTCCATCAGGGTTTTCAGCTCTTCAGCGGCGTCATTGAATTTGCCCTTGGCCAAATCTTTGGCGAATTCGTCGGCCGGGCCATCGCTCGCCATGTTCTTCATCTGCTGAAGCTGGGCCGCCATTTTCTCCGACGAGCCCATCTCTTTCTGCCGCTCTTTTACGGCATCAGACAACTGATTCAGAGCCGCCAGAGCCTCCGACTTCTCTGCCGGTGGCGACTTCGCCAAATCTTCAGCCGCTTTTTGAAGCTGGGCCATCAGCTCAGCCGTCGGGGCCGAAACTTTCTCTGCCTGAGCCTTACGCTGTTCGGCCAGCTTTTTGGCCAGTGCTTCCGACTTCTTCACCACATTCTCATCCGGCTTCACCGCCGCAGCCTTGGCCTTGGCCCTCTGCTGAATGTAGTCGGGGGCCAATATCACCAGCCCCGCCACCACAAGCGGCAATACCGGCATCCAGAGCCGACGCGGCCGCTCAATCGGCATCGCCTCGCCCATGTCCAGGTGCTCAATCGCCCGCTCAGTTTCCGCCTTCAGGCAAACCCCGGCCGGCGACTCCGCCAGGTAATCCGGCAAGTTCACCACACTGCTCAGCCGATCCTTCAGGCCAAATGCCGAATCAACCGATGCTGCTGTTTTCAGCCGGTCAGGCCGCCTGATGATAGCCACCAGCCCCGCCAGCACCAGCCCGCCCACCGCACCGGCACCCAGCAGAACGGGCGGCTGAATGTCGATCTTCAAATCAGGCCTGAGCTTCATCACCGCCAGGGCGATCACGACCAGCGAAAGCCCCAACGTCATGGCCCAGACGGTATGATTGAGCCACAACTGACCCACCAGCCGCCGACGCGCTGAACGCAGGGTTTGATCGAGCTTGGTCATGGTCAGTTGCTCCCGTTGGGATTCAATTCTTCAGGCTCAGATCACCTCAGGCTGAGGCATACACGGCATCAGCCGCAGCCACGGCCGCACCTTCGCTTTTCACCGCACCAAGGTCGCGCAGGCATGTTTCAATGGCACCCAGCACCAGCCGCACCGCTTCAGGCGTAGAGCCATGCCCCATCAGCCCGATGCGCCAGGCCTTGCCCTTGACCGGCCCCAGGCCGCCGCCCACTTCAATGCCCCAGTCGTTGAGCAGTCGCCGACGCACCGTCATGTCGTCAATGCCATCAGGAATAACCACGCAGTTAAGCTGCGGCAGACGATGCCCTTCCTGCGTGAAGTATTTCATGCCCAGCGCATCAATCCCGGCAGCCAGAGCCTGATGATTCAGCATGTGGCGGGCATGGCGGGCGGGCAGCCCCTCTTCCAGCACCACGCCAAGGGCCTCATAAAGGGCATAATTCATGCTGATCGGGGCTGTGTGATGGTAAAACCGGTCAGAACCCCAATATTTTTCAATCATCGTGAGGTCAAGATACCAGCTTTGCACCTTTGACTTCCGGGCCCTGATCTTCTCCATCGCCCGCTCGCTGAACGACACCGGAGCCAGCCCCGGCGGGCAGGAAAGACACTTCTGAGTGCCTGAGTAAACGGCGTCGATCTCCCATCCATCAATTTCAACTGGCACACCGGCCAGACCTGTGACGGTGTCAATCGCGATCAAGGCCCCATTTTCATGGGCGATCCGGGCGATATCCTGCACCGGTTGCCAGGCTCCGGTGGATGTTTCGGCCTGCACGATACCGACTACCGCCGGGCGATGCTTCTTGATGGCCGCTTCCACTTCCTCTGCCGTAAAGACTTCGCCATAGGGGCGATCGATTCGGATCACCTCGGCTCGGGCCCGTTCGGCCACGTCGCACATCCGCTCGCCGAAAACGCCGTTGACGCAGACGAGCATACGGTCGCCAGGCTCGATCAGGTTCACCACCACGGCTTCCATACCGGCAGAGCCTGTGCCAGAAACGGCGATGGTCAGGCGGTTTTTGGTGCAGAAGACGTCGCGCAGGCGGTTCTGCGTTTCATCCATCAGCTTGACAAATTCCGGGTCAAGGTGGCCATAAAGCGGCAGGCTCATGGCGGCGAGCACACGCGGATGCACCGGGCTTGGGCCCGGGCCCATTAAAACGCGTTCCTTGACAGTCAGTGGCGGGTAGGAATTCGTCGATTGGCTCATATCACTCTATTTTTGCTGATTGCTGAAAAACAGGTCACGTCATTCGCGGCCCCCCGCCGCATGATCTTTTCGCTAACATTATCTTATTCGATTACCGTTACTTGCAACAGAGAAATTGCAGTAAAAAACAGATAAGAATCAGAAAAGCAGCGAGGTACATGAATACACTATCTCACTTGATTTTAGATTATTTGGTGAAATGAATTTGAAATAGGAATCATCAAGTATGTCGGCGAACTTTCGCTGCAAAAAGCAGGATCATAATATTATCCGCCAATCATAAGCGTAATGAAAATGGCCCACGCTAACAGCCACAATACTCCAGCCATTAATGGAACCAAGCAAACTCTTACATCGGGATTACTAAACTCAATTCAGAGAGAAAACCGGAGTTGACACGTCCTTTGGGAATTTTCCCAGTCCACATTACTAAAAACAAGTCTAACCCAAAGCGCTAGCGAGGGATAAGAAATCAGATAGATTACTCAGAATAATTCCGTCGCTTGCGCTCTTTAAAGTTGCGCTTTTTGAATTGTCGTTTTGCCGAAATCCAAAGATACGCTCCGATTTGATCCGTTAAGGAAAATCAATAAAAAAGATCGGTGGTTTATATGGCCGGAGGCCATAACTATTCATAGCCAGCTCCTCTGGAGCCCAATAATACAATGCCTATTCTTATCTATGGCCGGAGGCCATAACTATTTATAGACGGCTCCTCTGGAGCCGCAAAGAAAACAGACACCTCAAAAATCGCAACTTCAAAGCTTGCGCTTCGGGTTAGCCTGCTGTCGTGGAATTGCGGCCAAAAAGCAGCAAAGAGAAAGAAATATCCGGTTTTCTGAATGAACGGTGTTTAATCCCTGCCGAAATTAATTTACTGATTTCTGCCCAAATATATTTACAAGCTGCGATTGCAGACTTAGAAAATTCAAAACTGGCTACAGTTATTTCTTTAAATATTGATTTATTATCAATTGTACCGAATCCATCTGACGAGATATTCTCAGATATTGTGCTCTGAGAAATTGAATCTAGAGGCCTCTTTCTGTCACTCGCGTAAAATGGCATTCGATCTGGTCTTATTAGCATAAAAGGCCCTTCCAAATTTACGTAACTTAAAGAATCAATTGAGTTTAATTCGTTTAGATAAAGCAAGTCACCATAATTTAATATACATTTGGGATTTGCTAGATCAATTTTTCGTGACAATAATTTTATTACTTTATCTGATTCAACATTATCCGGAATGTGTTCAACCCTTATGACCCAACTCACATCATCGATATTTCCAGGATTTAAACCAAACCACGTTTGATTAATCGAAAAAATTACAGAGAGATTCAATCTTAATCTGAAATGCATGACTATCATTTGACAACTCGACTCAAAATTATCAAGAAATACCAAACGCAAATGATGTGATTGCAGGTCCTTCTTCTATTCCCAGAAACTCAACATACTTAATATCTCTTTTCCATGCAATAAAAGTGCACCAACTCTCAAAAAGAAATAAAGAACCACCATTTTCCAACTTATCTTTCCCCCCGTTACCGCCCTTCGACTACATCCACAATCGGCTGTGCATCCTGACCGCCGCCGAATGCGCCCGAATCAAGCTTTCGCAGATATTCCCGCAGTGCCCGAATCGCCTGTGGCGACATGATCAAAATTATTGGAACATTGGCCAGCAGCATGAAGCCTGTGCCAAGGTCCGACAAATTCCCCAGATCCTTCTCCGTCTCGATCATCCCCGGCAGCGTTATCGCCGCCGTGGCCAGGCAATAGACCAGCCGATAAGGCAGCACCGCATGTTTGCCAAAGAGAAAAACGCTGGCCGTTTCGCCGTAAAAACTCCATGAAATCAGCGTGGAATAAGCAAAAAGCCAGCAGACGAGCGTGACCATCCACTTGCCCAGCCCCGGTATGGCCCTGTCATAAGCCAGCCCCGTCAGGGCTGCACCCAGCAAGTCGCGATAAACCGCCGGCTCGCCTTTCAGCACCGTGCCCGGCTGCACTTCGGCCCACTGTAGCTTCAGCCCGCCAACTTCCGCCACGACCGATCCTTTGATCTTCACCAGGTTGTTGCCTGAATTGGCTTGAACGTCGGCCGATTCGCCAATCAAAAAGAAGTTCTGCCCTTCAATCCAGCCTGATTCGCCCGCCGGCACAGGAAGAGCATCAACCGATGCCGGCCCCTGCACTCGCGTTACTCCATTTTCGCTGACGAGTTTGAAGTCGCCCTTCAGCAAGCCCATTGAATCTCGATTCCACGTGCCTGTGACCAGAATCACAAGGGCCGTAAGCGTGCAGACGACGCAGGTATCAACAAACGGCTCAAGCCCGGCCACAATGCCTTCGCGCACCGGCTCACGGGTTTTGGCGGCCGAGTGGGCCATCGGGCTAGTGCCCTGCCCGGCTTCGTTTGAAAAGAGGGCCCGCCGCAGGCCCGTTGTCAGCCCAAACCAGGCCGTGGCACCCAGAAAGGCCCCCTGAGCGGTCGTCGGCGAAAAGGCTTCGCGCACCACCATCGCCAGCAGGGCCGGCACATCGGCCGATTTGACAACCAGCACAGCCAGCCCCGACATTAAATAGAGCCCGCACATGAGCGGCACCAGCCGACCGGCCACGTCGCCAATGCGTTTGATTCCGCCCAGAATCACCACCCCTGTGCCCACGGCCAGAATGATGCCCGTCACGATGCCCGGAATGCCGAAATATTGGGTGGTGATCATGGCCACATTGGCCGATTGAAACATATTCCCGCCCGTCATGGTGGCCAGCAGCACCGTGAGGCAAAAGCAGATCGCCAGCAGCCAGGAAAACGCCCTACCCACTGGCCCGGCATTGGCCCCAAGGCCACGAGTGACTACATACATGGCCCCGCCACGCGGGCTTTCCGGGTCGCTGACGTCGCGGTAGATCATGGCCAGCGTGACTTCCATCGCCTTGATGGCCATGCCCAGAAAACCGGTCACCCACATCCAGAAAAGTGCACCAGGCCCGCCCATTGAGATCGCCAGTGCTACGCCGCCGATATTCCCCAGACCCACGGTGCCGGAGAGAGCTGCTGAAAGGGCCTGGAAGTGATTGATCGCGCCGGGGTCGTTCTTATCGTCGTACTTTCCCTGAAGCACCGCGATGCCGTGTGTCAGGGCACGGAACTGAATGAACTTGCTCCAGACCGAAAAGAGAATGCCAACGGCCATCAAAATGATGAATGTCGGCATGCTCCAGAGCAGTTCAACAATCGGGTCGATCCGGTGCATCGTTCAGTTCCCCCACTTACAACCACAGGCCACGCATTGGCAATTATATCACGTATTCAGGAGGTCGGCTCCCGAATCTTTATCCAGAAAGAGCGTCGCCCCGGCATGGCTTCGCAGGATCGTCGCCGGGTTAGATTCATCCATCGGGCCAAACAGGGCCCCTTTCACCGCAGCTCGCTTAAGAGTCCCCGGCACCACGATGCATGCCACCGGAGCGGCCATGAGGGCAGGCACGGTGAGGGTGAAGGCGTGCATGGGCACGTCGCTAATCGTGGGGAAGCAGCCGTCGTTGACCTGCTGCTGGCGGCAGAC
>JBILGL010000421.1:0-4399 GCA_044351075.1 Isosphaeraceae bacterium
AAATTCGCACAGACGGCCATCACACTTGAGAAAACAGATGGCCTGCGTGGGCTGAAACTTCTTGACACACTAGATCTTGAAGCGGTTTACCTTTATGAGAAACATCCCCGCGAATTTCGCCGATTGTGCGAGCTGGTGGATGACGAGGCGGCCGCCCGCATTTTGTTGACCTGGCGTGAATATCTGGCTTTGAAGCGTGCAGATGATAGCGACCGGGCGATCTGGATTGCCGAACTGGAACGGCTCACACCCAGCCAGCGGCTGATCGTGCAGAAAACGCCCGAACTGCTGCCGATGATGATGTCGGATCCTGAAGCCCTAATGGATCTTGTGCAGATTTTTTCGAGCTCTGAAACTGACCAGCGAGATGCTCTTATCGCACTTCAGGTCGCGAGTCTGCGAGAGGGCCCCGGCTCACTCAGGAAATCCATCGATATTCTACAAAAGCACCCCAAATGGGCACTTGAGTCGTTTCGCCGACGCGGTCCAGAAGGGTTGCTGTTGGTCGGTATTTTTGGTGATGTAATCGAACAACTGAATCAGGAATCGATACTTGATGATGCACTTGTGGCCCTGCATGTGGCTGCACTGGATGCTCAGGAATATCTGGAACAGCATTCGGCGGAATCACTTGCCAGCCATCTTCGCCATCTTTCGGCGGCTGGGCTGCTTGCTCGGGTGGCAGATCATCCGAACGCACTGAAACTGACTCTGGAATTTGGCAGGGCCGGTGAATCGGCAATCAGATCGGCCGGAGCCGATGCTGCCGAAGTTGTTTACACAGATTACTCCGACCGCTACATGCGAAGCCGGGCGGTGGATGCGTTAGCAGAACATGGCATTCAGGCAGCGGTAGTGCTTGAAAAATATGCCAGTGACGCCGAGTTCAGGGATATTTTGAGAAAATACGGGTCAGCGGTGATTCAGCCAATCGCCCAAACAGACATGAGCCCTGAGATTGTTGCAAAACTTCGCCAACAGACGAGCCGGACGACGTTTGAGTCGCTGGCTTTGGGTGTGATGAGCCTGTCAGGAGAAAGTGGTCAGGCAACCATCCGCATGATTCACGATGATGGTCTGGATCGTGTCGCCTCGCTCCAAAAAACTGATCTCTCTGCGGTTGAATTCCTACCTCTCTATGACCTTACACACCTGGGCAACATGCTTCGCAAGGGATATGCACCGACATCTGGCGAATGGACTTGGGCACTTGTTGACGGAGCATTTGTGACGGCCGATGTGCTGAGTTTGCTGGCTGTTCAGCCTGAGGGTGTGGCGGCAGCAGAACTAACTAGAAGCCAGATCAAGACAGTAGGCAGGGCGGCAGCCCGTGAGGGTGTGGAAAACATCACCGAAGTGGCCACAAAAGCGGGAATTCATGCGGCTGATACCACCGTGCGGCACGCTTCGCGATGGTGGGCCGTCAGATCGGTCGGTGGGCTTGGCAAAGTCTTGAAAGAGATGCCACAAGCTCTTAACCGGCTTGAACTTGGCCAGATCGAAGAGATGCTTCGTCCGCTGGCAATGAGGGCAGGCGTTGCGCTCAGCCGATTTGAGCCGATCCGCTTCCTGAAAAATGGTCGCGAAGTCATCATGCGTATTCCGCCTGAAAAAGGCCTGAAATACCTGGCAATCGAGTCGGGTCAAGCGAGTGTGGGCTTGGCTGCTTACTGGAAGATGGAAGAGCATCTGGCTGCACGACGCGGTGGCGGCGAAATGCCGCATGATCAAGTCAAATAACAAGATAGAGTGAAATGCTTTTCGCCGGTTCAGATTGAATTTGCGAGGATGCTGAAAAATAATGATCCGGGAGGCTTCGGTTCGGTCATGATTCGCTCCAATTCCCGATGCATGAAAAACGTCATTCTGAGCAAGAGCCTGATTTTTTCAATTCTCGTGTTGCTTCAGGCGACAACGCTCACGGCAGGCAGCCTGAGCTGGCTGGACGATATGATTCAGGCCACGATGCGTCAGGCTGATCCAAAACTTTCTACCAACCGTTCGGCACGGCTTTTCGCTCGTGAAACAGCTGAGCTTGGCGACGACAGCCTTGGTGTGCTGGCACGGCGGAGCGACGAAATTTCCAAAACGGCCCGAATTTTTGACGACCCGGCAGCTGGTCTGGTTGAGGCCAGATTCACTCGTTTGATCGCTGGAAATGAAGAACTGGCCCGCGATTTCGCCCGCCTGACTCCGGCCGAAAAGAAATTGGCCGTTCAGATGGGCGAAGCCGCACAGAAAATGGCTCGCCGTTTTCCCGGCCGATCAGATTCGATGATTCGCTCGATGGGTGCCGATGGTCTTTCTGCCGTTGCCGTGTATGGCGATGACGTTGCCGAAGTACTTGCCGCTGAAGGCCCTCAGTCAGTAAATGTGTTACGAAAAACAGGCCGGAGTGGCTGGAAGTTTTTCACAGAGACCGTGCTGCCGAATAAGCAGAAACTGGCAGCTGCCGGTGTGCTGACGGCCTTTATGATCGCCCCTGAAGAATTTGTTGATATGGCGGGGCAAGCAACGGATTTTGCCGTTCGCCAGTTTGCCTCAGCAGGTATTCAACTGGCCACAGCTGTAGGAGGCGGAGCAGTTGCCGGTCTGGAAACAGCAGTGGGCACATGGCTTGAGAGCCAGGGCCTGAATTTTACTGTGGTTCGTTACGTTGGCATGTTTTTGGCGGGCTGGGTGGTTTTCAGCTCGGCCATGGTTCTAATCGGCCTGCCAAGCCGCCTGGCGATGGCACCAGTAAGACTGGCACTCTGGCCTTTCCGCCGAATCATGAAATTCGCCAGAGGCTGAACAATCGGGCTAAAAGAGCCTGTGATTGACTTTGTCACGGCTGACCACTGGACATTCTGATCGTCAATCAGTGATTATGATTGACGTAAAAGCATGTCTGAATATGCGTCATTCGCAAGTCAGTCCAAGGAAAAGCAAAATGCCTTTTCCAGACAGATTTCACCATTAACCCTTTGGGATCAGAGATCGATGATCAATCATTCGACGAAAATTGCTGCTGTTCGCGGGCGACAGATTCTCGACAGTCGTGGCAATCCAACCGTTGAAGTGGACGTTGTGCTGGAGTCGGGTGCCTCGGGTCGCGCCGCAGTTCCATCTGGCGCATCCACCGGAGCTTATGAAGCCGTGGAAATGCGCGACGGCGACAAGTCAAAATACCTTGGCAAGGGTGTTCTGAAGGCAGTGGAACATGCCAATAGCGAACTGGCCCGGGCCGTGATTGGGCTGGACGCTACTGATCAGGCCGGCGTTGATTTTGCAATGATTTCTGCCGACGGCACGCCGAACAAGGGTCGGCTTGGAGCCAACGCTATTCTGGGCATCAGCCTGGCCACAGCCCGAGCCGCTGCCGCTGCCACCGGCCTGCCTCTTTTCAAATATCTGGGTGGCCCGAATGCCCGTGTACTGCCGGTGCCGATGGCCAATATCATCAACGGCGGCAAGCATGCGGATAACAAAATCGACTTTCAGGAATTCATGGTCATGCCGGTCGGGGCCAAAAGCTTCTCGGAAGGCATTCGCCAGGTGGCTGAAGTTTTTCATACACTCAAGAGCGTGCTGAAAAAGGCTGGTCACAATACGGCGGTAGGCGACGAGGGTGGATTTGCGCCGAATCTCGATAACGAAGAAGCCCTGAAATACATCATGGAATCGATCGATAAGGCCGGTTATAAAGCAGGCCGCGGTGCAGACTTCGCCATTGCGCTGGACTGTGCCAGCTCTGAGCTTTTTGACGAAGGCGGCAAGAAGGGCTATAAGTTCTGGAAGTCAAACCCTGACAAGCTCTATAGCGCGTCGGAGATGATCGATCTATTTGCCGGCTGGTGCGACCGCTATCCAATCGTATCGATCGAAGACCCGCTCGATCAGGATGACTGGGCAGGCTATGTTGAAATTACCAAACGACTTGGAGCCCGCGTGCAGATCGTTGGTGACGACTTTTTCGTGACCAATCCGATGCGACTGGCGGAAGGAATCACGAAGGGCGCCGCCACTAGCATTCTGGTAAAGGTCAACCAGATTGGCACATTGACCGAAACACTGGAAGCAGTGCAAATGGCTCAGCGAAATGGCTACACGGCAGTGCTTTCGCATCGTTCGGGCGAGACGGAAGATTCAACAATTGCTGACATTGCCGTGGGCACGAATTGCGGACAGATCAAGACCGGTTCGGCCAGCCGTTCGGATCGGATTGCGAAGTATAATCAGCTGCTTCGCATTGAAGAGCAGCTCGGATCAACAGCCATCTACGGTACAGCGATCTGGCCTGCACATTTGAGGGCCTGATATATTACCGAGCGAGTTAAGAAATTGGAGTGCCTCGGTAGCGATACCGAGGCATAATTATTATCAGACAATTTAAACGTAAGTATCTTTCAGATTAGAT
>JBILGL010000422.1:0-4396 GCA_044351075.1 Isosphaeraceae bacterium
GCAGCTTGTTGAAAAGATATTAAAACAGATGAATTCGTCACTTCAACCAGATGTCAGGAATGAAGCATCGAACGAAATTATCCATCAATATTTGAGTGCAAGAAAAGCCAGAGAACAATTAAACTGGCATCCGCTTTTTAATCTCGATCAGGCTCTTGAGACAACAATTCACTGGTACAAAGAATTTCTCAAGTCATGAGTAATGAAGCAACCACTGAAACTTTGAGAAGAGAAATTCTAGAGCTGGTGCGGCAATATCACGCCTTGGCATTTCCGACGCGTGAATTTATTGCAGGCCAATCACCTGTTCCATGCGCTGGCCGAGTTTTCGGACCTGAAGAGATGATGTCACTTGTTGACAGCTCACTTGATTTCTGGCTGACAACCGGCCGATTCGCTGAAGAATTTGAAAAACGATTTGCCAAGGTTTTCGGTGTCCGCAATTGCCTGTTAGTAAATTCTGGAAGCTCCGCTAACTTGCTTGCGATAGCTGCATTGACTTCCCCTAAGCTTGGTGATCGTCGCTTGAAACCCGGTGATGAAGTCATCACAGTTGCAGCCGGTTTCCCGACAACTGTAAATCCGATCCTGCAAAATCAACTTGTTCCCGTTTTTGTTGATGTTCATATCCCGACATACAATATTGACGTCAATCAACTTGAGGCAGCCTTATCACCAAAAACCAGAGCGATCATGATCGCTCACACGCTCGGCAATCCTTTTGATCTGGCGACGGTTTCAAAATTTGCGAAAGACCATGAACTCTGGCTGATTGAAGATTGCTGCGATGCCTTGGGGGCAAGGTTTAATGGCCAACATGTCGGAACTTTTGGCGATATTGCAACATGTTCATTCTACCCAGCCCACCATATTACAATGGGCGAAGGTGGTGCAGTTTTAACGGATTCACCAAAATTAAAAACACTGGTCGAGTCTTTTCGTGATTGGGGGCGAGATTGCTGGTGTGCGCCAGGCATCGACAACACCTGCGGCAAACGGTTTGGCTGGCAACTTGGCGACCTTCCTCACGGCTATGATCATAAATATATCTACTCTCACATTGGCTATAACCTGAAAGCGACGGACATGCAGGCCGCAGTTGGTTTAGCCCAACTTGACCGTTTGCCTGATTTCATCGCTGCCAGAAATCGAAATTTTGCCATACTTCGTGAGTCATTTACGCCATTTGAGGATGTTCTGGTTCTACCGGAAGCAACAGCCAACAGCGAACCGAGTTGGTTTGGTTTTCCTCTGGCAGTTCGACCAGATGCCCCATTCACACGCCGCGATCTGATTGGACATCTGGACGAGTCAAAAATTGGTACTCGCCAGATTTTCGGTGGCAATTTACTGAAGCAACCGGCTTACGTTGGCCATCCCATGCGAGTGATTGGTAAGCTGCCCGGAGCCGACTTTGTCATGCATCAGGCATTCTGGATTGGGGTATATCCGGGAATTGACGGTCTGGCAAGAAATCACATTATGCAAACAATCAAGCTTTTTGTTGAAGCCAAGCGGAAATGATGATGATGACACCATCTCCATTGAGCAAAGTAAGACCACCACTCGATCCTGATGATCTTGATATGATCAAGTCGCAACTTGGCGATTCGGTTGAGTTGCTAAGGAATGCTCGAATATTTTTAACGGGAGGCACCGGTTTTTTTGGTCGCTGGCTGGTAGAGAGTTTTAATTACATCAATTCAAAAAATCAACTTAATGCCTGCCTGACAATCCTTAGCCGTAACCCATCTGCTTTTCTTGAATCAGCACCTCATTTGAAAACCGATTCGATCGAATTTTTAAAAGGAGATGTGCGTAATTTCGAATTCCCGACCGAGAAATTTTCGCATATCATTCATGCCGCGACAGAAGCCAGTAATCATTTAAACAATGACCAGCCTCTCACGATGTTCGATGTGATTGTACAAGGAACACGCCATGTGCTTGATTTTGCAGTCCAAAATGGCGTCAAACGGATGCTTTTCGTGAGTTCAGGTGCTGTTTATGGTCCACAGCCCCCTGAGGTGTCTCATATCCATGAAGATCAATACTTCGGCTTTGCGCCAAATGATCCTAAAGTAGCCTACGCCGAAGGGAAAAGGGCTGCAGAGTTTCTCTGTTCGGTTTATGCCCAGCAACATGGGATTGAAATACCCATTGCCCGTTGCTTTGCTTTTGTCGGCCAACATTTGCCTTTAGATGATCGCTTTGCAATTGGAAGTTTTATTAATAATGGAATAAATAATAAACAAATAATGATTTCGGGAAATCCCAATACAAAAAGATCGTATCTACATGCTTCGGATCTTTGTGGCTGGCTTTACAAAATACTTATTCATGGAATTTCGCTGGAACCGTACAATGTCGGTTCTGACTGCGAATTATCATTATACGATTTAGCAATAACAATTTCGTCCTTACTAAAATGCCAAATAACTCTGCCTAAAAAAAATTCAACTATTCCTGATTCGTATGTGCCGTACGTCAGTAAGACTCAGCAGGAATTTTGCTTGAAGAAATCTGTCGATCTAACCAATGCGATTGAGAAAACAGTGAGATGGCATCAGTCAAACCAATGTTAAATAGAGCTCTTCTATTTCAAGGAAGTACGACGTAAATGAAAACGAGCGATTATATTGCTGAGTATCTTGAAAGACGGGGAACCAGATTTGTATTCGAACTTGTTGGTGGAATGATCACGCATTTACTCGACTCAATTAGTCGTCGAACTAATATTGAAATTATTAGTATGCATCATGAGCAGGGAGCCGCTTTTGCTGCCGAGGGTTTTGCAAGAATTAAAGGAGAACCTGGGATAGCCTTAGCATCAAGTGGTCCGGGAGCTACAAATCTCATTACAGGAATCGGAAGCTGCTACTTTGATTCTGTACCGAGTATATTTATAACAGGCCAGGTAAATACCACTGAGAAAAAAGGGAATTTGCCGATCCGACAGCTTGGCTTTCAAGAAACAGACATCTGTTCAATTATTAAACCACTTGTTAAATCAGCTTTTATCGTAGAAAGTCCTGAATCTATTCCCCATATCCTAGACGAAGCATTTTCGATTTCAACAAGCGGCAGACCGGGACCAGTATTGATAGACATACCAATGGATATACAACGCGCTGAAATAAACGACTTGAACTGGCCCGACAAATCAACACGCACAAATAAATTCGATTACTCTTTTTTCGAAAGGCTGTTTTTAGCATTAAATCAATCAAATAGTCCGTTAATTTTGGCTGGCGGTGGAATCAGAAGTAGCAAATCGATCAAAGCTTTTCGAGAATTTATTCAAAATTCAGAAATCCCGGTCGTGTTTTCTCTGATGGGTGTAGATGTTCTGCCCTACGCAGTTGCGAGCAGAGTCGGGATGATCGGGAGCTATGGAAATCGCTGGGCAAATACTGCATTAGCTGAATCAGACTTATTAATTGTGCTTGGAAGCAGATTGGACATAAGACAAACCGGTTCAAGAACCGATCTTTTCAAGTCAAATCGTAAAATATTTCACGTTGATTGTGATGAAGGTGAAGTAAATAATCGGATTAAAGGCTGTGATTATAGCATCATGCAACTAAATACTTTCCTAAACGGATTTAACCAGTTTTTATTGGACAAACAGTCAAGGTTATCTCTTGATATTTGGAAAAATCGGATTAAACTCTTAAAAGATAAATTTCCAGATATTAAAGAACATAACAATGCGAAAGGTATTAATCCCAATGCGTTAATACACTTGATATCGAAACATGCAAGCACCACTACAGCTTTCATCGTTGATGTTGGACAGCACCAAATGTGGGCTGCTCAATCCATTGAATTAAGTGAAAATCAACGATTCATAACCTCTGGTGGGATGGGAGCAATGGGATTTGCACTGCCTGCTGGCATAGGGGCGTCATTTGCAAATAACAGATCTTGTGTAACCGTAATCGCTGGGGACGGTGGGTTTCAACTCAATTTACAGGAATTACAAACGATCGTTAGAAACAATCTCCCAGTTAAAATAATCATCCTCAATAACAATGCGCATGGAATGGTAAGACAGTTCCAGGAAAGCTATTTTGAAAGTCGTTATCAATCAACTGTTGATGGATATTCGGCACCAAGCTTTACAAAAATCGCTTTAGCGTACGGTATTAAATCACATTATGTCTCAAATAATAATGACCTTGATCATGCCCTCAAAGATCTGTACTCCAATCCGTTAGAACCAAGACTTCTTGAAATTTTCATTGATATTCAAAGGAATGCTTACCCAAAAATGGCTTTCGGTCGGCCAATTAATGAAATGGAGCCCGATTTTGAATCCTTAGACATGGAATCCACATAATTAAAAATAATCGTTCGAATCAACACTTAATCGGACAGGTCGATATTTTATACA
>JBILGL010000423.1:0-4394 GCA_044351075.1 Isosphaeraceae bacterium
TTTGATGACGATTGCCGCCGGTACGATTGCCGGAATCAGGTATCGACGGCGGCAAGCCTGACGGACGGTTTTGTCTGATCATTGATCATGCTCCTGCAAAACTTGATGGGCTGATCAGGTGGGGGGGATGGCTAACGAAATCCGGGAAGATTCGGAATATTCCGCTGAACAGGAGCTCAATGAAAAGCCTGAATTCGGGCTTGGAAGTGGGCTCCTGATTGTTTTTGTCTGGTTGCTGTTGTTACCGGTATCGGCTGCTTCCCTCTTATTTCTCGCGCCACTCACTTTTTTAACTGCTACTTTATTTGCGATTGGATGGTATCGGCTCACAACGATCATTCTGGCCAGAAGACGGTGGAACAGTGACAGGAATGTGCAGGCATTAATTGGCAAGTGGCTTGCCGTTACCGGCATCTTTTGCACAATTTCCTTCATTACATTTATTTGTGTCGGGCTTTATTTTGTCTTATTTCCGCTACTCTATTTTCCGCCAGTTCTGGTTGGTGGGCTACTGGCCATCAGTCGCGTTTTAAAGCATTGCCGAGAAAAAAAGCGTAGTGGCGCTGGAGATAAGCCGGCTTGAGAGGCGGCTTTCCAGAGATGAAGAGGTGGGTGGCGCGATGATTGCCCTGAATGACCGCGAATTTCAGGCGGAAACAAGATCAGAAGCAGGCGACGGCGTTGGTGAATAATTTCAGGCCATCGGGGCTGGGCAGAGCATTTTTGGGGAAGCGTGTCCAGCGAGGGTGATGCAGAGGGCTGACAAAACGCTCCGGGTGCGGCATCAGGCCAAGGATTCGGCCGGTGGGGTCGCAGACGCCTGCTACGCCTGAAGGAGAGCCGTTGGGGTTATCCGGGTAGGATTCGGTCGGTTCGCCTGTGGTGGGGTTGATGTATTTGAGCACGACCTGACCATTCTGGCCGAGTGTGGCGAGATCTTCGTCGGTGGCGGTGAGGAATCGCCCTTCGCCGTGGGCTGAGGGCATGGCGATGCGGTCAATGCCTTTGAGGAAGACGGATTTGGACGAGCTGACCTGCATTTCAACCCAGCGTGCTTCAAACTGGCCGCTGGTGTTGTAGGTGAGAGAGGCTGTCGGCTGCATGCCGGGGCGTGCACCCTGCGGCAGAAGCCCAGTGGCTACAAGCACTTGAAAGCCATTGCAGATGCCCAGCACGAGATTGCCACGATCAACAAACCGGCTGAGGGTATCAGCCAGGTGCTGATGATTGCGAGCGGCCCAGACGCGGCCTGCGCCCAGGTCGTCGCCGTAGGAGAAGCCGCCGGGAAAGGTGAGAATCTGGAAATTGTCGAGGGCTTCCGGAGAATCCAGCAGGCGATTGAGGTGCCAGATTTCGGCTGATGCGCCGGCCATTTGCCAGGCACGGGCTGTTTCCTGGTCGCAGTTGGTTCCGGGGGCACGAAGGACGAGAGCTTTCACGGCGGCCATGGGGAGCAGTTAATCCTGAAGTGCAAGTGCAGAGAAGTCAGTATTGAAGGTCGCTGTAGCCATACATCTGGGAGGAGTATTCCGGCTCGGCCCGATAGGCCAGTTTACGGCGGATGAGGTCGGCTTCATAGACCTGAACGACGAAGTCAGCGGCGATCTTGAGGCGAGAGCTTGTGCCTTTGGCGTTCTCTTCGGAGGAGCCGCGGCGGAATTCGACCACGCCGACGTGCTTGGACTGGCCTTTGACATAGTTGATGCCGGGGATGCCATCGGCATCGCCCGAGATGAGAATGGCGACGTCGTAAGTTGTCTGAAGGGCGACCATGTCAACGGCAAGCGAGGTGTCGAGCCCCTTTTCGTTCATGCTGTGGTTGAGCAGATCAACCTTCCAGTGCCCTTCCTGACGAATCTCGACAAAGTCAGTGGCGGCCTGAACGCCGTAGTAAAAGCGTTTTTTTCGCTCAAGAGCCCGGCGTTTATTTTCGTACCAGTCGCGGGTCTCGGCGAAGCAGAGTGCCCAGGCTTCGTCGTCGGGTGATTTGTCAATCGTCGGCGGCATGTTGGATCGTACGCGGTCGAGATAATATTCCTTGAGCCTGACATTGACTTCAAAGCGGGAACGGAGACGGGTCTCGGCCTTGGCGTCGTTGAGATCCCACTCATCCATCTTGCCAACGACATACCAGTAAATGCGCGAATGCTGGGGGGCAGGCCAGGGCGAGCCTTCGGCAAAGGTGCGGCCCCAGTATCGCACGCTCTCCTCGAAGAGGTAGCGGTAGAAAGAGCCGTAGTCATCCACTCGTAAATTCAGGTGTTTCAGAACGCCATCAAGATTCGAACCATCCACAAATGTCACAAAGCGCTGCATGAGTTTTTCCCCGATCAGTCAGAATTAATTTTCGAGATCGAAACATTCGATTCAAAATCAATATCCAAAATCATTTGCATTTAGCACCCGGGCGACCAGTCGAGTGGCCTTTTCCAGGTGTTTTCGAGAACATTAACGGAAACGTCAATCAAAGTTGTGTGATCAAGGCCTTTGATCACGAGCCTGTCGGCGCCCGACTCGTCGGGACCAACAAGTGTGCCAAGCCTGCCAACGGGCAACTCGGCCCACATTTCACCCAGCCTGCCGGTATCGGCCGGGGCGACTTCAACGATGAACCGCGATGGCGATTCACCATAGAGCAGAATCGTATCAATCGCGGCCTTCTCTGCACACGGCATGTCTCGCAGAGACGCCGCAAGCCCCAGCCGCCCGCCGATGCACATTTCGGCCAGGGCAACCGCCAGCCCGCCTTCCGAGATGTCGTGGCAGGAGCGGATCAGCCCGGCGGCAATCGCTTCGTGAAGCTTGTGGAAAGTGGCCAGAGCCAGATCAGCATCAACGGTCGGGATTTCGGCAGGATCGTTGAGATAGACAGAGGCCCAGGTTGACCCACCCAGGGAAGCCTGTGTGAAGCCGAGCACCCAGACTTCATTTCCCGCCTCTTTGAAGTCCATCGTCACGGCCTGATGCACATCATCAAGCTGCCCGAGGGCACTGATCAGCAGTGTGGGCGGGATGGAACGCGACTGGCCATCGTGGAGGAATTCGTTGTAGAGACTGTCCTTGCCTGAGATAAACGGCGTTTCCCAGGCGAGTGAAAGGTCGTGGCAGGCTTCGGCGGCTTCCACCAGCCTGTCGAGATTTTCCGGCCGTTCCGGGTTGCCCCAGCAGAAATTGTCGAGCAGGGCGATGCGGGCCGGATTGGCGCCGACGGCGACACAATTACGCACGGCTTCATCAATCGCAAGGGCGGCCATGCGGTAGCTATCTACCACACCGGCATGGATTTGCAGGCCGTTGGCCACGGCCAGTCCGCGATTTGTGGATGTGGAAGGCCAGATCACAGAGGCGTCGGAAGGGGCGTCGGCATTGACGCCGACCAGTGGCTTGACAACCGTGCCCGCCTGCACTTCGTGGTCGTACTGCCGGATGATCCATTCCTTGGATGCAATATTCTCATTGGCAAGCAGTTCCAGCAGCTCGTCCTGATGATTCGGGCTGGCGCTGAACTGCGGCTCGACTGTTTTGACGGGTGTCGATTCAGCCCGGCGGCTCACACGCGGCCGCCCTTCATGCAGGAAGTGCATGTCAAGGTCGCCCACGACATTACCATGATAGCGTAATGTCAATCGGCCGGAATTGACGAAGCGACCCAGAACGGAGGCTTCCACTCCCTCAGATTCAGCCAGTTGCCGCAGATCGTTCCATTTCTCTGGCGGCACTGCCAAAACCATCCGCTCCTGGGCTTCGCTGATCCAAATCTCGGTGTAGGAGAGCCCATCATATTTCAGAGGGGCTTGTTCCAGGTCAACCTCCGCGCCCAGATCCGCTCCCATCTCTCCTACGGCCGAGCTGAAGCCCCCAGCCCCACAGTCGGTAATGGCCCGATAAAGCCCCCGGTCGCGGGCCTGCATCAGGACATCAAGCACCATCTTTTCCGTGATGGCGTTACCAATCTGTACGGCTCCTGAACTGACGACTTCCGACTCGCTGGTCAGTTCGATTGAACTGAATGTGGCCCCATGAATTCCGTCCCGGCCGGTCCGGCCACCCATCGCCACAATATAATCACCGTCATTCACACTTTTTTGCGACATTCCTCGCGGAATTAATCCGATCGTCCCGCAAAAGACGAGAGGATTGGCAAGATAGTCAGGATGAAACGCCACTGCGCCGTTGACAGTCGGAATTCCCATGCGGTTGCCGTAGTCGCGCACACCCGAGACCACGCCTTTTAATACCCGCTTCGGATGCAGCACGCCCGGCGGCAGACAGTCGGGCGGAAAATTGGGCGGGGCGACGCAAAAAATGTCGGTATTGGCGATGGGGCGGGCACCCAGGCCGGTGCCCATTGGGTCGCGAATGACACCGCCGATGCCGGTGTTGGCACCGCCGTA
>JBILGL010000424.1:0-4389 GCA_044351075.1 Isosphaeraceae bacterium
TCTTCCGCTAGACGAAACGGCTTCAAACAATTGCATGCATGTTGATTTTCAAGAACCTGACAACCCGATCAGTCATCTTCATCATGCAGCGGATCAAGATGATGAAACACATCGCCCAGAGCGTCCACAATATCACTGGCAATCAAGGCCGTGACGCCATTGGCGTCACGTGCAATATCTCCTGCCAGACCATGAACATAGGCGCCCAAAACCGCAGCGTCAAAAGGTGAATAGCCCTGCCCCATGAAGGCCGCCAGCACGCCCGTTAGCACATCGCCAGCGCCACCCGTAGCCATGCCCGGATTACCCGAAAGATTCAAATAACCACGCTTGCCATCCGTCACCACAGAGCCATGCCCTTTGAGCACAACAACTGACCCGGCAGGCAGATACGAACACAACTCAAGAGCAGAGGCAAGACGGTCTGACTGAATCTCTTCCGTCGTTTTGCCCAACAGTCTTGCCGCTTCGCCCGGGTGGGGAGTAATGATCACGGGCGCGGCGTAAATTTTCAGAAGATTGCCGTAATCACTCAGTGGTGAAAGGGCATAGAGTGCATCGGCATCAAGCACAAGCGGCTTGCCCGTGTGCCGGAGAAGATCGCAGATCACCTGCTTCACTCCCTCTTCCCGCCCCAGCCCCGGGCCGGCGGCGATGACTGTTGCCTCCTCATAGAACGTCAGAAGTTCATACCATGCTGAAGGATCAAGCGTGCCTCTACCCGTCTGCGGCAAGGGCCATGTCATATACGAGGGATCGATCGAGGCGACGGTCTGCTGAACCTCATGAGGGGTAGCCACCCGCACCAGCCCTGCCCCGCTGCGCAGGGCCGCCATACCCGTCAGGGCCGCTGCCCCAGCCATGCCGCGGCTGCCGGCAATCACCAGCACATGGCCGTAATGACCTTTATGCGAATCGTCCTGTCGCCTGCGGATAGCCGGTATGGCCGTAACAACTTCCATTGCTTACCTCGTTCAAGCCCGAAACTATCTGCCAAAAATCGTACATCGCCCAGTGCAGGCAAGATTTCCAGGAGTTTTGCCTGACACCCGGTTCGATATTGTTAATGATGCGCGTGACTGGCTTCCTGAGTTGCCCCTGACTGCCGCCGCTGATCACCATAAGCTCTTGCTAATCCGGCTCTTCGGGCAATCAGACCCGCCATGTGACCGCCGTTGAAACCGCTGTCGATATTCACACAGACGACATTTGACGCACAACTGTTAAGCATCGTCAGAAGTGGAGCCAACCCATGTAGATGCGCACCATAACCGATGGATGTCGGCACAGCGATGACCGGGCAGTCCGTCAGGCCGCCCAGCACGCTCGGCAAGGCACCTTCCATGCCAGCCACTGCCACCACAGCATCGGCGTTTTCGAAACGGTGCAAACGGCTTAATAGACGGTGAATCCCGGCTACACCCACATCGGCCATCAAATCGACTTCGCAGTTCCAGGCCTCGGCCGTCACGCGGGCTTCTTCGGCCACAGGTAAATCGCTGGTGCCTGCCGTTACCACGACCACCTTACCCAGCTTCGGGCCCGGATCTTCCAACGGCGGGATACGGAATGTTCGCCCCAGCGCGTTGTATTCCCCACGTGCAAAATTTTGGCTCAGGAAATGGCCAACTTCCGGCGACACTCGGGTAACGAGACAGCTATCACCATGCTTAAGCTGGACTTCGAGAATGTTCAGGATATGCTCAGCCGCCTTGCCCTGACCAAAAATCACCTCAGGGAAGCCGCAGCGCAGCTTACGATGATGATCAACCGCCGCCACGCCTTCCAGATTTTCAAAAGGCGACCAGCGAATTTTTGAAACGGCATCGGCCGGCGAAACCTTGCCTCCCTGCACCTCATGTAGCAGTTCTATCAGTTTGGCCTGATCCAGCATCTGCAATTCTCCACTAGCACGTAAGTTGAGCGTCTGATTTCAGATACACAAAAAGTGACATCTGTGGCGGCGGGCGGTTTTTGAGTGGCCGATTTGAACTGACCTGATAGACGCCGATGGCTCATTAGGCGTATCCTAACATAGAAACCATTCGTGTGACAAAGGGCATTGTTTCGATGTTCGACAGGCCCCGGCAAATTCGAACCCTCATCGGCCAACAGTTTGACGATGCTGGCCAGGCTTTGAGAGACTGGACGCGTGCACGCCTTGCCACATTTGGCGTCTCGCTGCTTGTGCATCTGGCGTTTCTTTTTATTCTGCTGCTTTTTACGTTTCAACTGGAAAAACCGGTCGGGCTGCCGCTTTTTCTCCGAATCGGCGATTCTGCCAAAGCCGCCGGCAGCTTTCAGACGGACCCGACACTCTTTCAACCGTTGGAAATGCCAGCTGTTGACCTGACCCGACTGGAGCCGATCAAGCCCGAACTGAATCTCACGCCTGATTTACCTCGCCTGAAATTTCAGGAGCTTGCCGAAACCCTTAAACCTCCTACTCCTGAACGAAATCAAGTTGGCCTGGAAGGCTTTGGCGTAAGCCAGTTTGATGGGCTCTCGGAAAAAGTTCAGGGCGTTTCGGTGAAAATCGGCGACCCACAATTTACGCTGATCTGGGACTCTGATGCTGATCTTGATCTGCATGTGATTGAGCCCGGCGGATCAGAAATTTACTGGGAAGTTCGAAAGGGCAAGCGAGCCGGCGAGCTGGATGTGGACGATGTGGATGGCCTGGGCCCCGAAAATATTTTTTGGAAAAAAGGCGATGGCCCACGCGGTGAATACACCTGGTGGGTGCATTATTACGGCGGTTTAGGCGGCCGCACCAGGCGCACAAAATGGCAGGTGCGCATTAAACGAGAAGGCTCGGTGGAAGTAATCGAAGGAACGCTCAATAAAATTGATGAAAACTCGCCCAGAAAATCATTTCGACTGAATTGATTTCAAGTAAATTTCATTTATACTGCCCGATGGATTTTCAATAAAAGTAGTAAGGGATTTAGCATGAACTGGATCATTGCCAATCGTGGCCGTGGATTTGTCAAGCTGATACAATGGGCTTCATCTGGCAATATTTATGGTCTTATGATCGCAGAATTTATGGTAATTTGGATTGCAGGATCGATATTCGGCGAAAAGCTGCTCAAATTACGTGAGAAACCCACGGATGAAGGCTGGGCAAAAATCAGACGACTCGGCCTGTTTGCTCTATTTCTCTCGATTCTGCCATTCTCCTGCTGGAATTTCACACTCGAAAAAAACAAGCCAGTTGATGATTTTCTCACGAAGTTTGGCATCTTATCAGGTGCAACTCTGTTTTTTGTTTTCCTGGCATCAATCGCAGGTGGGAAATGCAAACAATTTAGCCCTGAAACTTTAAATGTAATTGATCATCTGTTCGACGATTCAGAATCAACAGCGTACGATAAGGAAAAATAAACCCTCACTCCAATTCCAACAAAGAATCAATGGAAAGTCATGTTCGATCGTTCGCAACTTTCATTTCGACATTTCTATACGAATCGTGTAAATTAACGCTGCAATCACTGGCAATTCTTCACACTTTTCGCAGGAAAACTCCCCGATCATGCCCAAAGCCCAGTCTGCCCCGGTTCGTGTCGCCATCATCGGCGCTGGTCAAGTCAGCGATTTTCACCATGTGCCGAGCCTTAAGCTCGACCCCCGTGCCCAGCTCGCCGCCATTTGCGACCCTAATGCCCAGCTTCTGGCTCAGCGTGCCGCCCAATGGGGGGTGACCAAAACCACGACCGACTACAAAATAATAATCGAAGATCCGGCGATTGATGCTGTTGTCATCGCCACCCCCAATTTTACCCATCTTGAAATCTCAAACGCTGCCGCCAAAGCCGGCAAGCATGTGATGTGCGAAAAGCCGCTGGCATTAAATGCCGGTGAAGTGCGAAACATGTATGAAACAGCCAAGTCGGCTGATGTCGTACACATGACAGCCTTCACTTATCGCTTTGCACCTTCCATGCGATACATGGCCCATCTTGTCAAATCAGGCGCACTGGGCACGCCGCGGCATTTCCGCTCTCAGCGGTTTCTTGACCTGCCCGAAACGAGCTGGGGTTGGCGTCAATATAAGGATAAGGCCGGTGCCGGCGATCTATTTGACATGACCATTCACCGTATTGATTTTGCGATGGATCTGCTCGGGCCAATCAAGTCTATCAGCGGGGCCCTGGCCACTTTTGCACCCCGAACATCGACACCTGACGGAGGCACCTGCCCGCCCTCAGATATCGACGACTGGTCAGCCATTCTCGGTCAGTTTGAAAACGGCTGCACTGGCGTCTGGGAAGGCACTGTGCTGGCCAAGGGCCATTACAAAGATGGTACCCACCACGAATGGGCGGAAGTCAATGGCTCGGAAGGATCGGCCGTCTATCGTATGCATGACCCGAACCACATTCTGCT
>JBILGL010000043.1:0-14112 GCA_044351075.1 Isosphaeraceae bacterium
TGGCTGTCTGGCCGAAGCGGTCACGGCTGATGATGATCGACAGCTCTGCCTGAAATGGCACAATCGCTTCAGCCACACAAGGCCGCTGGCCAAGCTGATGCCAGGCATTGGGCAGTTCAGCAGCCGAGTTTACTTTTGTCTGCCCCTTGCCGTCATAACCTTCGGAAGCTGTTTTGAGAATGAGTGGTAGGCCGACTGTTGACAATGCTGATTGCAGGTCGATTTCGGTTCTGATCTCAGCCCAACGTGGCAAGGGGCAACCCAGGCGGGCTAGAAAGCGTTTTTCGCGGATTCGATGCTGGCTCACCCAAAGGCCACGCCAGCCGGGTCGGCAAGTGGCACCCATTTTTTCCAGATGAAAAAGTGATCGGGCCGGTATGTTTTCAAACTCAACAGTAACAGCTTTTGCCACTTCGGCAAGAGATTCAAGGTCTTTCTTGTTGTCCCAGCGTCCAACAATCGGACGGGCGCCCACTTGTGCGGCCGGGCTTTCTGGGTCGGGGTCAAGCACAGCTACACGAAAGCCCATTCGGCTTGAAGCCTGAGTGAACATGCGGCCAAGCTGGCCGCCGCCTATCAGGCCAAGGGTATCGCCGGGCTTCAGGGTGCAGTCAGTCATGGCCGTATCAAAAAATCAGGCTGTTGGTTCTTGTGGCACAGAATTTGATTGATGTTCGCGAAATGCCTGCAGCCGACGGCTGACTTCCGGGTCGAACAGGGCGATAATTGCTGCTGCGAGTAATCCGGCATTGGCAGCACCCGATTCCCCGATTGCCAGTGTACCAACAGGAATGCCCTTAGGCATTTGTACGATAGAAAAAAGCGAATCCTGCCCTTTCATCACTCGGCTCTCTACCGGCACGCCCAGCACAGGCAAGTGGGTGAGCGAAGCGACCATACCGGGTAGGTGCGCGGCCCCGCCTGCGCCTGCGATGATCACCTTCAGCCCCCGGCCTGCGGCTGAGCGGGCATATTCAAACATGCGGTCCGGCGTGCGATGGGCGGAAACTACTTTCGTTTCAAAAGCCACACCCAGCTTTCCCAGCATTTCTGCCGCGTGTTTCATGGTTGGCCAGTCGGAAGAGGAACCCATAATTATGCCGACGATCGGTGATTCAGGGCTTTCGTGGGCAGACATCACAAAGTTCCGAAATGCAAGGACCGCGACCAGATTGGCCGCGGTCGCTCTAGTTTCACCACATGAATAATACCGAAGGTGGGACTCGAACCCACACACCCTCGCGGGCACCGGATTTTGAATCCGGCGCGTCTGCCAGTTCCGCCACTTCGGCAATAATTAAAGAATATATTGCACCACTGGTGAAAGTCAATCGGTTGAATTCCGAGAGCTTCAGATTCGAATACGACCAAATGGACTTCCATCCTCTGAACGATTATTCTGATTATCACTTGCGGCCTTTGCAAGCCTCTGAATCTGCCGCAAATTCCAATTTTGAGAAAGCTCCTAGAGATGAGTCATTACACGCCATCACTTGCCCGGAATAAGCATCTTATACTTTTGCACTCGATCTCTTTCGTAATGCTTCTTTTCAGTTCGATTGCGATAGAAGCTCAGGAACTTAAAAAAACGCCCACCGACAAACTTCTTGCCGATCAATCAGAATTTGCAGTCCAGAATCGTTGGATCTATAACGATCTCGACAAAGCCTTTGCACAGTCGAAAAAGTCGGGCAAGCCTGTTCTGATTGTCTTTCGCTGCGTCCCTTGCGAAGCATGCAGCCATTTTGACCGACGCGTGATTGAGCCCGACAAGAAAACTACCGAACTGCTCAATCAATTTGAATGTGTCCGCATCACGCAGGCCAATGGGCTTGACTTGCGTCAGTTTCAGTTTGACTGGGATCAATCATTTCATGTGATCTTCATGGACGCCGACAGACAGATCCTCGCCCGATTTGGCACTCGTAGCCAACGACCGGAAGACGAAGACATGACTATCGCCGGGTTTCAAGCCACCATGCAAGGAGTGTTGAAATTAGCCGCCGAGGCCGACAAAGCCGCTGTTCGACACATGATCGCAGGCAAAGAGCCGCAGGATACGCCCGATTATTTCCGCCCTGAGCTGATGCCAACATTGCTGGGAACCTATACTTCGACACTTGCCAAGTCAGGCAATATTGCCCGAAGCTGCATTCATTGTCATCAAATTCGCGATGCCGAGCGGAACATGGTACGAAATAATGGCGAACCATTTGACCCGAAAAATCTCTTTCCTTACCCGCTTCCGGACACGATCGGAATCAGACTTTCACCCGACCATCAATCACGAGTACTGGCAGTGGAAGCCGGTTCACCGGCCTACCGGGCGGGAGTGAAAAAAGGTGACGACGTAGCCCGTCTTAATGGGCAGGTGATGCTCTCGCCAGCCGATTTTCAGTGGGTGCTGCATAACGCCAAAGACGGCGCCCTTCTTCTGCTTGGCATCAATCGTGACGGTAAAGTCATGGAACAGGCAATCAGCCTGGAAAAAGACTGGCGTGAAAAAAGCGATCTATCCTGGCGACCAACAAGCTGGAACCTGCGACGAATGGCTACCGGTGGGCTCCGACTCGAAAATATGACAAATGAAGAAGAGAAGGCGGCTGGGATAGACTCCGGAAAAATGGCTTTGCGTGTTAAGCATGTTGGGCAGTTTGGGGAGCATGCCACAGCCAAAAAAGCTGGATTTCAGGTGGGTGATGTGCTGATCGGTGTCGATGGCCGTGATGATCTGCTGCGAGAAACCGACCTTTTCGCTTATGGTGTGGCCCGGCCCAAGGGACAGAAGATGAATGTGCAGGTTCTGCGCAAGGGCAACAGAATCAGCCTTCAATTGCCATTGCAGTAAATGGTGGAAAACATGAATATGCGTCAAATCAGCTGGTCGATCATCGCGGTTTTCTCCATCATGCTCCCGGCCACTGCGCAGGAAAACGACCTGGAGCGGCTCTCCTACAATAATCCCGGACTGGTGGTTGATCTGGGCGTTGGCCTCTGGGCTGAGCCGTTGCCGATCGATTTTGACTCCGACGGCGACCGCGACTTGGTCGTGCTTTGCCCTGATAAACCCTACAATGGTCTTTATTTCTTTGAAAATCCGGGTGGCGACAGCAAAATACCAGTGTTCAAAGCAGCCGTGCGGCTCGATGCCAAAACCGTGCCACACAATATCCGCCACAGCGTTGTGCAGGGGCAAGATCGCCTACTCGGTGCCGGGCGTGAGTTCCTTCACTTCCGCCAAAGTATCCTGAGACAGCCAAAGCCGATCGCCACCAAGGCAATCACCTATAAAAACAAGGGCAACCGGCGGGCCGACCAGTGGCAATTGGTTGATATCGACGCCGATGGCGATTCGGATCTGATCGTCAGTATCGACGACTGGGGCGACTACGGCTGGGACGACGGCTACACAAATGCTGGCCAGTGGCTCAAAGGCCGATTGCATGGACTGGTTTTTTGTCATCTTAATAGTGGCACCGATGCCGAGCCTGTTTTTGGCGAGCCGCAGCCAATTCAGGCCGGAGGTAAAACGCTCGACGTTTTCGGTTGGCCTTCGCCCTGCTTTGCTGATTACGATGCTGATGGCGACCTTGATCTCATCTGCGGCGAATTCACCGACGGTTTTAACTATTTTGAAAATACTGGCACGGCTCAGGTGATGAAGCTGGCGGCCGGGCGACGGCTGACCAACACTCGCGGCACCACGCTCAAAATGGATCTCTGCATGATTGTGCCGACGGTGATTGACTGGGACTACGACGGCGATGCCGACCTGATCGTTGGTGACGAAGATGGCCGGGTTGCCTTTATTGAACATACTGGCCACGTTTCAAATGGCCTGCCGCTTTTTCAGCCGCCCTTTTATTTTCAGCAGGAGGCCGACACGCTCAAGTCAGGAGCATTGGCCACGCCCGCTGGGGCCGATTGGGACGCCGATGGTGACGACGACTTGATTGTGGGCAATACCTCGGGAAATATCCTCTTTTTTGAGAATCTGGGTGGCCAGGTGCCTCCTAAATGGGCCGCGCCGGTACCACTTGAAGCGGCTGGCAGAACGATCAAATTTGAAGCGGGACAAAATGGCTCGATTCAGGGCCCAGCTGAAACGAAATGGGGCTATTCAACGCTGAGTGTTGCGGACTGGGACCACGATGGTCGTCTGGACCTTGTTGTTAATTCCATCTGGGGAGCAGTGCGATGGTTTCGCAATATCGGTACTCCGCAGAAGGCCATTCTGGACGCTGACCGGCCGATTGAAGTGGCGTGGCCTGGCCTTCCGCCCAAGCCCTCCTGGGCGTGGTGGCGGACTTCTGGCCGCGAATTGGCGACCCAGTGGCGCACGACACCCATCGTGACGGACTGGACTGGCGATGGCCTGAATGACATTGTCATGCTCGATGCCGAAGGTTTTCTCGCCCTCTGGGAGAGACAGAATCGCCCCTCAGGGCTCGTTTTACTTCCACCGCGACGTGTTTTTGTGGATGCTTCTGGCCAGCCGCTGAAGCTATCTGGCGGCATTCGCGGCAAAAGTGGTCGGCGAAAGATGGTGGCGACAGATTGGGACGGCGACGGCCGGACGGACATTCTGCTCAATTCATCCAATGCCAATTTTCTCAAAAACATGGGTAAATCAGGCAATAACTGGGTGCTGGCCGACCAAGGCCCGCTGGCTCGCCGCAAGCTCGACGCCCACGATACCCAGCCCGCTCTGGCCGACCTCGACGCCGATGGCAAAAAAGACCTTGTCATCGGTGCCGAAGATGGTCGATTGTATGTCAGGCCAATGGGGCGGAAGTAAATGGCGGCGAGAAAAATGTATAGCACTGCAACTTCTTGAGCTGCACAGTCGGCTCGTGTATCTTGAGTATCAACTGAAAAACGTCCTGAAAACGGTCAAATAGAGGTTTTATTCATGCTTCGCCAGTCTCTTCGTTCAGCGGCCATTATGTTGGTCGTTTTTGTCTCAACTGCCGTGGCAAGGGCTGCTGAGCCGCTTGAAATCGTCTTTGTGGATGTCATGGGCGGGGCCGCTACGCTGATCAAGACGCCCGAAGGGCAAACGATACTTCTCGACAGCGGATGGCCGGGGCTCGACGACCGCGACCCCAAGCGTATCGTTTATGTTTTGAAAGAAGTGCTGAAAAAAGAGAAGCTCGACTATCTTCTCAGCACCCACTGGCACACTGATCATTACGGCGGTGTGGAAGGGCTTGCCAAGCGCATTGAAATTGGCCAATTTCTAGACAGAGGCCTGCCGGAAGACCCCGGCGCCGATCCCGAAAACTTCCCCGACGGCCCCAAGGCCGACGATAAGCTGGGAATCGCCTATCGTAAGGCCGCTATGGGCAAACGCACTGTGCTTAAAGCTGGTGATACCATCCCGCTCAAGGGTGATCTGAAAGTTCAGGTACTGGCCGCCAGTGGCCGTGTGATGCCTGCCCCGGCAGGAGCCAAGCCAAATCCCCTGTGTGAAACAGCCCCGGCCGACAAGCCCAAGGATGGCAGCGACAACGCCCTATCGATCGTGACGAAATTCAGCCTCGGTAAATTTGACTTTTTCGATGCTGGCGACCTGACCTGGAACATCGAAAAGCAACTTGTCTGCCCGATCAATCTGGTAGGTGTGGTTGATCTCTACCAGGTCACACACCATGGAATGGATATCTCGAATCATCCGACACTGATGAAATCGCTAGACCCATCTGTGGCGATCATGAACAATGGACCACGCAAGGGCGGTTCGGCCGCGACAGTAAAATGGCTGCGAGAACTGCAGAATTTGAAGGGGGCCTATGCCCTTCACCGGAATGTAACGACCACCGAAGCCGAAAACCTGCCCGCCGACGTGACCGCCAATAAAGACACAACTGGCGGTGAATTTATTCGTGTGACCGTGTCTCCTGATGGGTCAGGCTACTCGGTACGTATCGGTGCCTACGGTAAAGAAACCCGATACGAATCGAAATAACGATTTTTCTCCAAATATGGTTTTGAGGTATCAGGCGATGTCTTTTCGATCGATTTTGCCAGGGGGCATTCTGGCTGTTATTCTCGGGCTGATTTCGCCAGGTAAGTTGCAGGCGGAGACAGCCGAAGAGGTGGGCCGGCGGCTTGGCCTGAAGGAGTCGTCGGTTAAATCGCTTACATTTGCTGCGACTTTTGACAGAGGTTTCGAAGCCGATTTCGCCCGGGGCGATGCTCGGCTTTATTCAAGCAATACGCTGGATCGCAAGGTGGTTGATGACACGCTCGAGGCGGATGATGTCGTCACAGTCACCGGCGGAGTTGGTACAGGGCGAATGCTGCAATTCAGGCCTGGGCGAAAGAATTTTCTCTTTTACAAGGTGAAGGAAAACCTGAAATACAGGGCCGACGGCGCATGGTCGGGCACAGTTTCATATTGGCTGAAGGTCGATCCGGAAAAGGATTTGCCGAAGGATTACGTCGATCCGCTCCAGATTACGCAAAAGGCATGGAACGATGCCGCCTTCTGGAATGATTTCACCAAGGACGACCGACCGCGTCAGTTCAGGCTTGGTGTGCTGGCCGATCTGAAGGTCTGGAACCAGGATAATCGCGACTTTGACAAAATCAAGGATGCCGAAAAACCAGCTGTGGTGCTTTACAAGTCGCCTTTTACATCAGAGAAATGGGTAAATATCACCATCAGCTTCAGCCAATTCAACACAGGCGAGAAAAATGGGCGGGCCAGACTTTATCTCGATGGCAAGCTTCAGGGCGAAGTGGCCGGTCGAAACCAGCGGTATTCATGGGATCCTGAAAAAGCCGCAATTTTGCTGGGAATCAACTATGTGGGTGGGTTTGACAATCTTCTGATCTTTGATCGGGAGTTAGACAAAGTCGAAATCTCGGCAATTTCCGTCGGGAAATAAAAAGTTAAAGCTATGATCAATTGCAATTCCGTCCTTTGGCAAGCCATTGGCCGGTGAGGCTTTTTTGCATGGTAGCAACCAGAGCAGGGGGCCCCATGGCTACCACTTTTCCTCCATTCTCTCCCGCTTCCGGGCCAAGGTCGATCACCCAATCGCTCTGCGCGATTAAATCAAGCTGATGTTCAATCACCACGACCGAATGACCTTGGGTGGTCAGCCGCTTAAGGATGCCGCATAGACGGGCCACGTCACCTGAATGCAGCCCAGTGGTCGGTTCATCCAGCAGAAAAAGCGTATGCTGGCTGGATGGTTTCACAAGCTCTGCTGCCAGTTTCACGCGCTGGGCTTCGCCGCCGGAGAGGGTCGTGCTTGACTGCCCGAGTGTCAGATATCCCAAGCCAACTTCATGTAAGGCATTCAGGCCATCATAAACTTTTGGTACGTTTTCAAAAAGCGGCAGGGCTTCGTCGATTCGGGTCTGCAACAATCGTCCGATCGAATAATCTTTAAATGTAATTGCCAGCGTGGCCCTGTTAAAACGCAGGCCACGGCATTCCGGGCAAAGCACATATGTATCTGCCAGAAATTGCATTTCCATTTTCAACTGGCCCTGGCCTTCGCACTTCGGGCATCGGCCATCAGCCACGTTATAGCTGAATCGAGCAGGTGTAAAACCACGTAGACGGGCCTCTTTTGTACCGGCATAAACCTTGCGGATTTCATCCAGCAGTCCTGTGTAAGTGGCCGGAGTTGAGCGCGGTGTGCGGCCGATAGGTGATTGATCAACCAGCACCAGCCTTTTGACCATTTCCACCCCTGAAAGTGATTCAAAACGCCCCGGCCTGGCCATCTTCAGGCCAATCGCCCGCCCCACTGCCGGTGCCAGTATCTCGTAAATCAGTGTACTTTTACCTGAACCTGAAACGCCCGTGACGCTTGTCAACTTACCCAGCGGCAGTCGCACATCGATGTTTTTCAAATTGTTCGCCACCGCACCAGCCAGCTGAAGCCATTGCCCGTATAACTTTGGCTTCCACGATTTACCGTCCTCAAGTGCGGCTGGCGGGTTATGAAGTGCTGCTGCTGTCGGTGAATTGGACCAACCGCCTGATTCTGAAGGATGCCCGGCCGCCACAACCTCCCCTCCATCCGGCCCTGCGCCGGGGCCGATTTCAATAAGCCAGTCGGCTTGACAGATCATCGATTCATCATGCTCTACCACCAGCACAGAATTGCCAATGTCGCGTAGCTCCGTCAGGGTCTGGATCAGCCGATCGGTGTCTCTCGGATGTAGCCCGGCAGTCGGCTCATCAAGCACATAAGCCACGCCGATCAGCCCCGAACCGACCTGTGCCGCCAGCCGCACGCGCTGAAGCTCCCCACCGCTTAAAGTTTCAGCAGCCCGGTCAAGTGTCAGATATGAAAGGCCCACGCGGTTCAGAAACGAAAGCCGCGAGGCAATCTCCTTTGCCAGCGGCCCGCCAATCGCCTGACGATCGGGCGAAAAGCTGATCTGGCGGAAAAACGCCTCGGCTCTGTCCAGTGGCCAGCCGGTAATTGTCTCAATACGCGTATCTGCCAGTCGCACAACACGGCTTTCAGGCCGGAGCCGCGATCCCGCACAAACTGGGCACGTCTGGCGTGTTTGATAGGCTTTCAGGGCTTCACGCTGGCGTTCGTTTTTGGCAGATTCAAGCTGTTTCAGGAGTAGTTTTTCAAGCCCGATAAATTTATCTGTGCCTGTTTTCTTGCTGGCAGGCACACCCTGCCAAAACAGTTGTCTGATATCAGCGGGCCACCTGTTGTAGGGGGTGCTCAGCTTTAAGCCTTGGTTTTTCAGCCAGTCGGCGATGGTCTCAAGCGGCGGTTTCAATCGATCGATCAGGGCAGGGTCGATCCATGGCGTGATCAGTCCGCCCGCAATGGAAAGCGTTGGATCAACGATCACCAATTCGGGGTCAAACGGGCTGGTGTAGCCCAGTCCATCGCATTTCGTGCACGCGCCATAGCTTGAATTAAAGCTGAAAGTGCGGGGCTCAAGCTCCGGCAGGCTCAGGCCGCAGCCGGGGCAGGCGGCTTTGGTGGAAAGAAGCGTGTCTGACCACTGTCCGTCGGTTTCAACGGCCAAAATTACCACACCATCGCCCATCCGAAGCGTATTTTGCAGGCTCTCGGCCAGTCGTGAGGCGATTCCTTCACGCACCACCAGTCTGTCAACCACCGCTTCAATCGTGTGAATGATGTTGCGGTCGAGCTCAGGCGGTGGGTCGATTTCAGTGATCTGGCCATCCACCCGGGCCCGCACCAGACCAGCCTTTCGCATGGCCTCAAAAACATCTTTATGATATCCCTTGCGGCCGCGAATCTGTGGTGCCAGCAGCATCAGCCGACGGCCTTCGGGCATAGCCAGCACGGTGGCGGCAATGCGGTCGGGCGACTGCGTCTGCACGGCAATATCGCACTTGGGGCAGTGCGGCACTCCCTCTTTGGAAAATAGCAGCCGGAGGTAATCGAGGATTTCGGTAATGGTGCCGACCGTCGAGCGCGGGCTGAAACTACCGATTTTCTGGTCTATAGCAACTGTCGGTGGTAGCCCTTCAATCGAATCGACATCGGGCTTGTCAAGCTGGTCCAGATACTGTCGGGCATAGGTGGAAAGCGTTTCAAGAAACCGCCGCTGTCCCTCGGCATAAACGGTGTCAAAAAGCAGGCTGCTTTTGCCTGAGCCGGAGACGCCGCTGAAAACAACAAGCCGATCGCGTGGAATTTCCAGATCAATATTCTTTAGGTTATGCGTGCGGGCCCCGACAACGCGAATCGTGTTGCCTTCGGATAGTGGCTCCTGCATCGTAGCCACTGCCGACGCCTGTTCCATCTTTGTTTTGCTTGACTTACTGCCAGTTTTTCGTGCCATGATGATGAAGCCGCCGTGCTCCCGTTGATTTATGGGCTGATATCTCATTTATCATAGCGATTGAAAGCAGTATTAAACAGGGCGGGATCGGGCTTTAATGATCAAATTGCAATAATCACGTGCTCGACGTCAATTACCCACCGTCAGAACCGAATTTAAGATACTTGGGGGCCGACTATTGCAAAGAGATGAAATGTTTTTTTATTCATAAACTGGGTTCGGAACAGCTCGAGAAAATAGTAAATTTTATTCTGATATTACAGATCTGATCAGGATTAAATACAATACTTGCATGTAATCAAGTTCGTTGAGTATTTCAACTGAACTTGCAATTACAGGATTATGCTTGATTAAATGGACTTGCAATTAATCAGGTTACGATGGCTAGCCTGTACTAGTACACATTTAAAAGTCTGTGCGATTTGCCAGAACCGGGATTGCATCATCAGGGTTTATCGTCGCACTGGCGAAGTCGTCACGGCAGGTGCCGGTTTGGATCAGAACTTTGCCAGAAGGCGCAACAAGATATGACGCGAGCTCCTGCGGTGGTGAGCCATTATTTACACTACAGACAAAAATTCCCTGCTCAATGGATCGGGTGATCATGATATGATTCCAGATCCGGTCGTGCGGTTGAATTGCATTATTGATATGAAATACAATCTGAGCACCAGCTTCTTTCAATTTTGACCATATGCCTGGAAACAAAAGTTCACGACACGCAAGCACTCCAATTGTAAGATCTCCAACGCGAATCACTTCTGATACAGTGCCGGGTTTGAAATGGCGACGGTCAAGTCCTGAGAGCTCAATTTTGTTATACGTGTGCCGCTGGCCATCTCGAGTGATTGTCAAAACCGAGTTTCGCCATGCACCATCCGCCAATGTCGCTGAGCCAAAAATACAATTGCATTTGCGAGCAACAATCATTGATTCAACTTCACGGATGGCCGTCTCAATTCGCCTGGCATCAAGACAGCTCATGAAATGATCATCGTCCGGAAAATAGCCGGAAAGCACGCCTTCCGGAAAGACAATCCACTGATCGCTCTCGGCTTTTTCAATAATTGCCTGCATTCTGGCCTGATTTTCTGTCAGATCCCGGCCAACGATAAGCTGTGCGATGCTTAGTTTCATGATGGTAGTTTTTTCTTTCGGCGTCTGACTGGCACGGCTGATTCTATTGAAAAGCTTGGAGACATGAAATTTACAGCTTCATGGCAATTCAGTCGTGAATATATCCCAGCTCATGCAGCTTTTCAATAATTGTATCAACACAAGCCACAATGCTCATTACTGATGTATCAATTATCACTTCCGGATTGATGGGCACTTCATAAGGATCATCGACTCCCGTAAAACCAAGGCCATTGCCTTGGGCCATCGCAGAGCGAGCCCTGGCATAAAGACCTTTCACGTCACGCGACTCGCATATTTCAATCGGTGTATTGCAATAAATTTCGACAAATCGCCCCTTTGAAGCACGACGTGCATTCTCCCGGGGCCCGCGAAACGGACTGATTACCGAACAGATCGTCGTACCGCCCTGGGATGCGACCAACCCCGCCACATAACCAACGCGATTGATATTCGTATCGCGGTCTTCCCGCGAAAAACCAAGCCCTTTGGAGAGATGTGTCCGAATCTCGTCGCCGTCCAGAAATGCGGCATTCCGGCCAAATTCCGCCAGACGCTCTACTAAAGCATGGGCCACCGTTGACTTGCCCGAGCCCGATAAGCCAGTAAACCAGATTGTAAGCCCCTGCCGATGCCGAGCCGGGTGAGTCTCGGCCAAAATCCCGGCCAATTCCGGAAGAATGTACCACTGTGGTAACTCCATGCCTCTTGCGAAATAATTATTCTCCACTTCGGCGTCAGATAGTTGCAAAGTTTCTACCCCCGCGGGGACTTCAGTGACCAAAACAAATTTCTCGGCCGCCGGCAGATATACCACTGGTTGTGATTCGACTATTTTTATGCCAATTTCATCAAATAATTCATTTGCTAATCCACCAGATGAAACCAAAAGATGCGAGCAGCCGCAATTTCGAATGATTATTGCAAGCAAAAGTGTACGGCGAAGAGCGGAGTTCTCTTCAATCAGAGGTAAAAGCGACAGAATCACCGCAGAAGGATCAAAGGCCGTTTCGACAAGGGCCCGATGGCAACGAATCCTTGTGTAATGATCGACATCGCCAGGAGCGGCAATACCAACCAAAGGTTGAATCAGTAGCTTCCCGCCAATCTCTTCTACCGCCCGCTCGATCATCGCTTCTTCAGCCCGGCAGATCGGTCCGGTCGGATGAAAAACCATGATTCTTTCCCATTGGCGTGCTTGGAAAATGTTTCGTAGGTCGGTCGGTGTATGTCGCAGTGGTCGAAAATCAAAATGAGGCGGTGTGCGAATTATTTCCAGTCGGCCGGATGCGTAAAACGTCGCTGAGTCGCTCAATATTGCATTTTCAGTTCCGCCTTCAGCACTTGCCGCTGACTCAAGCGTAGGATCGGCTGGAAAGATCTCAGATACATGTAAAATAGCCAGCAGGTTACCGTAAATGTCGCGTAAGGCCAATGGTTTGCCGTACTCGGCACCGCCTGCCGGGTCAACCTGTAATAGAATCGGCACCGGCCAAAGTGTGCCATCAATCAGCCGCATGTTTTTCAGGACACTTTTGTAATCTGCCGCACCCATAAAACCAGTCAAGGGTGAAAAACCGCCGGTGGCAAGCTGTTCAAGGTCGCAAAGAGCTTTATGGTTCAGCGTAAGGTTGGGGTAATCTATTGCATCGACCTTGATTTGTGCGGCCCGGGCCTCTGATACGACCAGATTTACAAGTGAACCACCATAGGGTGGGATGAGCCGGTTTGAGTCGTAATGATCCATGATTCAGTGATTCAATTGCATTTTCTAAATTGTAGGATGCCGTATTATTTCAATTTGATGATTAATAACGATTAAATGACCCATTCCTGGGGCGCATCATCAATCACCAACTTGGCAAGTGTCGTCTGACAAAGAAGTTGACGCTCGGCAGCCCGCAGGCGAGCCCAGACATTAGCCAGAGCACGGGCTGTGGGGGCAGGGCGTTCGCGGCTGTCACTATCGGGGCCGTCGATTGCGTTCAGAACATCCAGCAGGGCGATTGTTTCCGCCGGTTTGGCAAGCAAATATCCGCCTGCCGAGCCGCGTACGCTTGATACCAGGCCCGCTCCCTTGAGTTGAAGTAGAATCTGCACGAGATAACGCTCCGGAATTTTGTGAAATTCGGCGATCTCATGAATCCGAGCAGGTGGGTCGTTGGCCGCACGTTTGGCAAGCTCGATCATGGCCAGGCAGGCATATTCAGCTTTGGCAGAGAGTTTCATGAAACGGGCCTACCGCCGTTTTTTGATGAAATGATTATAGTTGACTACTGTCAAGTGAGTGCAGGCCGCATTCTGTCTTGGACTTGCCCGCCCAGCGGCCGGCTCGTTCGTCCTGCCCGTCCGATACCGGTCGAGTACAGGGCCAGCAGCCAATCGATGGATAGCCGACGTCGTGAAGCGGATTATAGGGTATATTATTCTCTACGATATACGTCCAGACGTCTTTTTTAGTCCAGCCCAATAGTGGATTAATCTTCACCAAGCTGAATTTTTTGTCCCAGCCAATCTTCGGCGTTAATGCTCGATCGTTTGATTGATCAGCACGGATCGACGAGATCCAAGCATCATAGCCCAAAATTGCACGCCGAAGGGGCAAAATCTTACGGTCGTGGCAGCAGCGGTCTGGGTGCGTTTCATAAAGCGGGCCGCCATGAATCGCCTCGTATTGTTCGGTCGTTGTGTCGGGCCTCACCAGCTCAACTTCAATTCCATATGTTTCTGCAATGCGGTCTCGTAACTCCAGTGTTTCACTAAATTGATAGCCTGTGTCGAGATTGAACACTCTTACCCTCGGCTCAATTTCATAAAGCATATGAATGATCGCACAGCCCTCGGCACCGAAAGCCGTCGCCATTGTCAAACGCGGAAAAAAACGATCTACAGCCCACCGCAGAAGCTCCTGTGGTCCGGCATTGGCTAGTCTGGCATTTATTTCGGCCAGGTCTGCCGGCGGATTTGTCATCATTCTTTCAGGGATCCAGACTGAAGATACTTCATTTCCCGTACATTCTTCATCATTTCAGGGCAAATGACATTGAATCTTAACCAATCAATGTAAGATAGTCAACAATCACAAAACTAACTGCATGTAAATCGATCAAATTATCGTTTCCGGTGTCGGATATCAAACGGGTCAAGATCGCCAATCTCTTTTTCAAT
>JBILGL010000675.1:0-4384 GCA_044351075.1 Isosphaeraceae bacterium
CGACGGTAGCGGTATAGCTACCGGCATTGACAGGCACTGACCCACCGGAGTAAGTCACGCTGGCGGCCGCCAGCTCAACCCCGCCCAGGCCATAAACCGTACCGGTTGTGCCATGTGGCTGACCGTTGTAGGTAGATTCAAGAGGCGAGGTAACAATCGTCGAAGAGGCCTTGAGAATGGTAATCGTCGCCTCGACCGTGCGAGCCGCATGAATTGAATCGCCGGCGAATGAGGCATAAACTTTATGCACGCCTGCATTGACGGGTGCCGATCCGCCTTCATAGCTGATCTCAGCCATGCCAAGCTGCACACCGCTGCTATCGTAAACCATGCCCGAAGCGGTGTGGGCTGTGCCGTCATACGTTGTCTGGTAGCTCTTAATGACAATTGATGGCTGAATCTTCTCGATTGTGAGAGTGGATGAGGCACTTGCCGATGTGTAGGTCTGATCGCCAGTGAAAACAGCGGTGACCTGATAAACGCCGGGCAGCTTTGGCAATTCGGCCGTGTTGTAATAAACATCTGCCGATTCAATCAATGCCCCGGTTTCTGCGTCGAGCACGTTGACAGAGATGGTTTTCGGCTGGCCGTTATAGACGACAGTCGTCGGCTGAAGGCTGAGGCTCACTGCCTTGCTGCCATGGTAATTTTCGAGAATCTTGACAGTGGAAGTCGTCTCAAAGGCTTCGTAATTTGCATTTCCGGCAAACGATGCACGGGCTGTGTATGTTCCGGGCATCACAGGAATTCCGGATAAGCCATTTTCGCCATAAGTGATTGTCGCTGCGCCGAGGGATACGCCACCCAGACCGATCACATCCGCAGACAGAGCATGCGGCTGGCCTGTGAAAGGCATCGTCAGAGAATTCAGAGTAATTGAAGGCGTAGCCTTGGCTATTGTAAGATTTGCTGAAGCCTGAAGTGGGAGATAATTGGCATTGCCTGCATAATTGGCTGTAACGGTATAAACCCCAACGCTTGTCGGTGATAACCCGCTACTGTAACTGACAGATGCCAGGCCAAGGTCGGCACCAAGTTCGCTCTGCACACCGACTGAAACGGAATGAGCGTTTCCATTGTAAGTGACTGAGCGATCGACAAGATTCATTTTCACCGGGGCGCGGGCAATATTGATGGTCGAGCTTGCCGAAATGCCACTGTAAACATCATTGCCGGCAAATGTTGCGGTGTAAGTGTAATTACCGGCATTCACTGGTGCCGTGCCACTACTGTATGTAATTGTGGCGAAGCCGATCACTTCACCGCCCGCACCAAGCACAGTTGCCGATGCAGTCTGGGGCTCACCGTTATAGACTGTGGAAATTGGCGAAAGCTGTAGTACGGGTGCGATCAGGCCGCCCTGCGGATTGTCATCATAAATAACGATCGATGATTCTACGCTGGTCGGAGCATAGCTGCCAGATCCGTCATAAACTGCAATGACCGTATAATAGCCGGGCTCCTGAGGCGCAAGACCATCTGCTGTGTTGTAGATGATCCGGGCGGCTCCCAGTTCTGTAAAGCCATCAGATGCATAGACCTTGGCACTGGCTGGAATCCTGACACCCGTATAGGGTGTATTGATTGGTTGAAGATCGATCAGTGGGGTTTGTCGATTGATGGTGATGCTTCCCGTCACCGAGACGGAATTGTAATTCGTATTGCCAGCAAATGACGCAGTGAATTGATAGGCGCCCGGATTTACTGGAGCCGATCCACCTGCCCAGGTGATTACCGCATCAGCCACTTCAGAGTTATTAATTCCTGTCACACGTGCAATCGGGGTTTTGACTGAACCATCGTAGTTATGTTCAAGATCGGTGAGGAAAATGCTCGGGTTTGCTGGAGTTATCGTCAGTGTGGCAGTGGCACTGGCACTCAGGCTGAAGAATGACTCTTCAAAATAGGCTGATACGGAATAAGTGCCGACTTCATAGGGGATGTCAACAACGACACCGTCTTTCCGGTAGGTTATATCAGCAGGCCCAAGGTTTGCGCCATCCGGGGCGATTGCGTCAACAATCACAGCATAAGATTCACCACTAAACTCAATGGTCTTATTGCTGAGTGAAAGTGTTGGGGCCGTCCGGTTTGGTGCCACGATATCGCTGATAACAAGCACGGATGTTGCCGTCGCAGCCAGATAATTCGAATTGCCGGTGTATGATGCCGTGACCACATATTCACCGACGGCTGTCGGCGATGTCATTGGCAAGCCGTTTTGCGAATAGGCTATTGTGGCTTCGCCCAGATCCACACCGCCCAGACCTGTCACTCTGGCTGAAGCACTTCTTGCAGCCCCATTATAAATAAATGCAAAGTCTCTCAAACCGATCTGCGGGGTCGCCTTGGTGACTGTGATGGTTGTTGACGCTTCTATGTCTGCATAGTTGTCAGAGCCCGGCAGACTCGCCTTCACGGTATAGACACCTGGATTGATAATCTGGCTAACAGGTTCGCCAGCGGCATCTGTGTAGGCAATGGTGGCAGTACCGATCGACTGGCCTGCTGCATTCAAGACCTGGGCCGACATGCCATGCACCTGGCCTGTAAAGGTCACATTCAGGGCCGACAGCGGAATGGTCGGTACCTGTCTGTTAATTGTAAATGTTGCCGTTTGGGTCAGTGAAAGGTAATTTTCATCTCCGCCGTATCCCGCTGTGATAATATAGCTGCCGGCTAATGCAGGGGCACCCAGCGATTGATAAGTCACAGTTGCCTGGCCAAGGCTTGCGCCACCGGCACCTAAGACACTTACAACGGCCTCTTTCGGCGTGCCATCATATGTTACGGAATTGGGCAGGACAAACGTAGGGGTAGCACGATTAATGACTACCATGCCACGCTGCATGGCTGCTGTATGATTTGCATCGCCGGCGAAATTGGCTGTTAGCAGATAAGATCCGGCAAGTGTGGGGGCTGCACCGGCATCGTAGGTGATGGTGGCTGTGCCGAGGGATGTCAGGCCATCAGCAGCGGTCACACCACAGGTAGCAATAAATGCCTGACCATCATACGTTTTTGTGAGATTTGCAAATGCCAGTGTCGCCATGCTCTTCGCAATGGTTATTGTCGAATTCACGCTGGCTGATGTGTAATTCGTGTCGCCATTAAATCGAAGTGTGACCGGATAAACACCAGCATTAACTGGGGCTGATCCACCCGGATATTCCACGATGGCATCAGCAATTTCCGCTCCGCCCACACCAAAGACTTTACCATCGATCAAAACTTGCTGGGCGTTGTAGGATTTGCTCACAGCTTCTACCAGAATTGTCGGCGTTGCTTTTGCAATTGCAATCGTTGCCGACACTGATTTCGGCAGGTAATTCACATCACCTGTAAACGATGCTGTGGCCGTATAACTGCCCGCATTTTTTGGTACAGCAATAGAGCTGTAGTTGATCACCGCGTCAGCCAGTTCAACGCCGCCAATACCCAGCACCTTCGCTGATACTGAATGATCATTACCGTCGTAAGTTTGGCTCAAACCAGTCAGATTAATCGACACCTCGGCCTGATTGATTGTGACTGTCGATGTCGTTTTCACGGCAACGTAATTTCGATCGCCCGGGAAATTACCTTCTGCCGAATATGAGCCGGCATTAACGGGAGTCGAACCGCTGCTGTAGCTGATCAGCACTGGTTCAAGAATTTCATTATTGATGCCCCGGGCAGTAAACGATGCCGAATGCTGCTGGCCATTGTAGGTTGCCGTTACGGGGGTGCCTGTGATTGTCGGTGTGGCCTGAAAGATCGTGACGGTGCTGCTGGCCGAGTCTGGCATATAATCGTCATTGCCAGTGAAAGTGGCTGTTGAAATGTAAACACCACCTTCGACCGGTGTTCCGACAGATGAACCATTATAAGTGTAGGTGATTGGAGCCGAGCCGAGACTCACACCGTTAATGCCAGATACGATACTGACCGCAGCCAGCGCTGATCCATCGTATGTTTTTGATACGGCGGGAAATGTAACCGTTGGAGAAACCCGATCAATCCTTACCGATGTAGTCGCTGTGCCTGCCGCAAAATTGGCTGATCCCTCATAGCTTGCCGTGGCAGTGTATGTGCCGCCGTGAATCGGGGCTGAGCCGGCAGGCACAACCGCTGAACCACCAGTGTAAGTGATTGTGGCAAGCCCGAGTGAGCTGCCATCAAAAGCATAGACCTGTGCCGTCACCGGGTGTTGCTGGCCGTTGAAGTCAGCGATTACCGGTTGCATCGCGAAAGTCACAGCGCGTTTGTTGATGGTGATCGTTCGGGTGATTGAGACTGGTTCATAAGAATCGCCACCGGGGAAGCTTGCCGTGACCAGATAGACCCCGGCATTGCGTGGTGTCGTGACCGGCGAGCCGCCGAGCGTGTAAGTGATGGCGGCCTG
>JBILGL010000425.1:0-4373 GCA_044351075.1 Isosphaeraceae bacterium
GTTGCCAAAATTGCCGGGAAAGCCGGCTCAGGGGCAGAAAGCCAGACAGGAGGAGCAAACGGCGAAAAATCCGCCACAGCGGCTCCCGAAACGGCAAAATCTGCATCAAACACTGCAGCCCCGGCCAAATAACGCACATCAGGGAGGCAATCACATGCTATCAAAATTTTTCATCGACCGGCCAATTGGTGCCTGGGTCGTCTTTTTTGTAATTATCATTCTGGGACTGGTCGCACTCTTACGGCTGCCAATTGCCCAGTATCCCGAAGTGGCTCCGCCAACAATCTCAGTAACAACGGTATATCCCGGCGCCGATGCCCGCACGGTTGCCGAAACAGTCGCAACGCCGATTGAGCAGGAGATTAACGGCGTTGAGAACATGCTCTACATGTCGAGCCAGTGCACGAACGATGGCCAGATGAACCTGACGGTGACATTTGCTCTCGGTACAGACTTGAACATGGCACAGGTGCTGGTTCAGAATCGCGTTTCGATTGCACTGCCCAAGCTGCCGGAAGAGGTTCGGCGACAGGGTGTGACGACCAAGAAAAAGTCGCCATCGATCTTACTTTGTGTCAATCTAATTTCGCCCGATGACCGCTATGACCAGCTTTATCTCAGTAATTTCGCCACAATTCAGGTGAAAGATGCTTTAGCACGAGTTAATGGCGTTGGCGAAGTCAATATGCTGGGTGCCCGTGATTACAGTATGCGTATCTGGCTTGACCCAGACAAACTGGCTTCTCGCAACATGACCGCCGGCGATGTGCTGAAATCACTTCAAGAACAAAACGTGCAGGTGGCAGCCGGTCGGCTTGGTCAGCCACCGGTGCCTGCAGGCGAAGCGTTTCAGCTTACACTCAAGGCCCAGGGGCGACTGATCGACGAGAATGAATTCGCGGATATTATTCTCAAGACCGATTCTTCCACAGGTGCATTGACACGCGTACGAGATGTGGCCAGGGTCGAGCTTGGGGCCAAAAATTATGAGGTAGGAAGCTATCTGGACGGCAAGCCTTCAGTGACGATGGCCTGTTTTCAGCTTCCCGGATCAAATGCCGTAGCCACAGCCGGGCTGATCCGCGAGCAGATGGAACAGCTCAAAACGCAGTTTCCACCGGGAGTTGATTACCGAATTGTGTATGACACCACGATATTTGTCGAAGAATCAATTCGAGACGTTGTGAAAACGCTTCTGGAAGCGTTTGTGCTGGTGGTCATTGTGGTACTGGTCTTTTTACAGGACTGGAAGGCGACTCTTTTACCGATGCTTGAGGTTCCCGTTTCGCTAATCGGCACGTTTTTTGTGATGTCGCTGATGGGCTTTTCGCTGAACAACCTCTCCCTTTTCGGGCTGGTGCTGGCGATCGGTATCGTGGTGGACGATGCGATCGTGGTCCTCGAAAACGTAGAGCGGTGGATTGCCACAGGGATTGACAGCCGATCAGCCACGCTTAAAGCGATGGAGGAAGTAACTGCCCCTGTGCTGGCAATTGCTTTCGTTCTCACAGCCGTATTCGTGCCGGTTGCATTTATGGCAGGTATCAGCGGGCAGTTTTACCGCCAGTTTGCATTGACGATTGCCGTCTCTGCCCTGATTTCGGCCGTCAATGCATTGACGATGACCCCAGCCCGCTGTGTACTCATCTTTAAAAACAGCGGTGGCCATGGCCATGAGCACCAGAAAGAAGCTCTGCCCCGGCCCGGAATTGCCGCCATTCTGGGTATCATTGGTGCTCGTTTTCTACTGCCGATTGTCGAGCCTCCTCTCTTGAAAATATTTGAGTCAATTGACTCACCAGAAGCCGTTTCGGGCTGGCTTTCATGGCTATTAGTCGTGGCGGTTCTGTTCGTTCCCGGATGGTTTATTGCACCATTCTTTGGGCGTTTATTAAGTCGATTTCTGCGTGGATTTAACCAGGCTTTTGACTGGATGACCGTGCAATATGGCAAGCTGGTGGCACGGTCGATCCGCCTTTCGCTGATCATGCTGGTGATTTATGCGGGGATGATTTACGGCACATGGTATGGTTTTAAAGTGGTGCCGACAGGCTTCATTCCGCAGCAGGACAAAGGCTATCTGGTTGTCAATGCACAATTGCCTGATGGCTCGTCGCTGGAACGTACAGAAGCCGTGATGGCCAGGGTGCAGGCGGCCGTCAGCAAGATTCCCGGCGTGGCTCACACGATCAGCCTTCCCGGTTATTCGGTGTTAAACTCAACCAACTTGTCAAATGCCGGCGGCATGTTCGTCGTTCTGGATAGTTTTGAGGAACGAACGGAAGACCCGCGAAAATCAGCCAAAATCATCCTTCGACAAATTCAGGCAATTGGCTTCGGCATACAGGAGGCGATTGTTGTGGCCTTCGGCGCACCACCAGTAGATGGAATCGGCAATACAGGCGGGTTCAAGCTACAGGTGCAGGATCGAGGCGATCTTGGCTTCCCAATGCTCCAGGGCTCCATAGAAAATGTGATGCGATCTGCATCGGCCCAGCCTGGGCTGGTCGGGCTCTTCTCCGGATTCCGCGCTAATCAGCCGCAGGTTTATCTGGATATTAACCGTACACAGGCCAAGGCATCAGGCGTGGCGTTAAACGACCTGTTTTTAACTCTTCAGACGTATCTTGGGTCAAGTTATGTAAACGATTTCACAAGATTTGGCCGAAATTGGCAGGTCATCGCGCAGGCCGACGCCGATTTCCGCAAAAGAATTGGGGATATTGGCAAGCTCAAGGTGCGTAATGCCTCAGGGGGAATGGTCCCGGTGGCCTCGCTGGTCACGATCAAAGACGTAACCGGCCCAGCAATTGTGAACCACTATAATCTCTACCCATCGGCTGAAATCAATGGAGACACGCTTCCCGGCTTCAGCTCAGGGCAGGCTATAACCATCATGGATGAACTCAGCCGGCAAGAATTGCCACAATCTATGGCCTTTGAGTGGACAGACCTGACCTATCAGCAGATTCTGGCCGACAAAGACCTTTTCACCAAGCTGGCACTGCCACTGAGCGTCGTTATGGTCTTTCTGGTACTGGCGTTTCAGTATGAGAGCTGGTCGATGCCGATGGCCGTGATTCTGATTGTACCCCTATGCCTGCTGGCAGCTATTCTGGGTGTAGCCAGCCGAGGAATGGACAACAATATTTTTACGCAAATTGGCCTGGTGGTGCTGATCGCACTGGCCTGTAAGAACGCAATTTTGATCGTGGAATTCGCCCGCGACATTCAGCGTAAAGAAGGCAAAAGTGCAGCCGAAGCGGCCATTGAGTCGTGCAGGCTGCGGCTGCGACCGATTCTGATGACATCGTTTGCCTTTATTCTTGGCGTAGTTCCACTGGTTATTGCCAAGGGTGCCGGCTTTGAAATGAGACAGGCACTGGGCACGGCTGTTTTCTGGGGTATGCTCGGTGTAACAGCCTTCGGGCTCGTTTTCACTCCGATTTTCTACTACATCATTCAGCGATTAACCGGTCAAGATAAGGCCGCGAAACCGAATCAGTGAAGCAACGAGAGTTGAAAATGAACCAAAACACCCGAAAAATCATCCACTATAGACTGATCAATGCCTGTTGGACTCTGCTTATCTTTACGGCTGTCAGCTTGTCAGCTGTAATCGGCCAGGAGTTGCGTCAAGATGAAGCCGTGATCCGAGCAGCACAAGCGGCTGTATCACCCTCGAGCCTGCGGAATCTGCTTCGAACCTTGACAGAAGAGCCACATGTCGCGGGCACACCGGCTGATCTGAAAACAGCCGAATTTGTGAGAGATAAATTGAAAAGCTGGGGCTGGTCAGCAGAGCTCGTGGAATATGACGTTTTATTGAACTATCCACAGGCGTCTTTAGATCAGACGACCGGGCGAAGAAACCCAACGCTTGAGATCATTCGGCCCAACGCAATGCCACTGCCCGTAACGGAAGGAACATGGCCAGGAGATAAGGATTCCGCCTCACCCGATGCCTTTGCTGCGTTTAATGGCTATGGTGCTTCGGGCATGGCCGAAGGTCAGGTGGTTTATGCCAATTACGGCCGACCCGAAGATTTTGAAACGCTGGCTGGAATGGGCGTTGAAGTGCGCAATCGAATCGTGCTGGTGCGTTATGGCAAGCTCTTTCGCGGTCTGAAGCTGCGTGAAGCCCAAAAGCGAGGTGCCCGTGGCCTTTTGATCTATTCCGACCCAGCCGACGATGGCTATATGAAAGGCGATGTTTACCCTGCGGGACCCTTTCGGCCAGGCTCAGCCATTCAACGTGGCAGTGTGCAATTTCTATCACTTGGGCCAGGCGACCCAACAACGCCTGGACGGCCCAGCATAGCTGGTGTGCCTCGCTTGCCTTACGACTCACTTCACGGTTTTACACTTGACCC
>JBILGL010000044.1:0-14068 GCA_044351075.1 Isosphaeraceae bacterium
CCGGCTACAGCGTCGCCGTGAATCCAACGATTACCGATAATCTCGTGACCATGCTTCCGGAAGGGCAGCGGGCGATTGTGCGACTGCACCTCGTTGGGCGTCAGGAGAATTTCATCGCCAATCGTGGTGATATCGCCATTCTCGAAGAGCCGCTGCCTTCAGGCGCACGATTGGTCGAAGGCTCGCTCAACAGCAGTTCCGGCAGGCTCCAGCGAGTCGAGCAGGAACGAGGGCTGTTGCGGCTCTATTTCGACCCGAACCAGCTTTATAACGATGTCATTACTTACGAAATCGTAGGGGTGAGCACGGGTAAATTCGTCAGAAAACCAGCCAGAGTCTATTCGCTGATGGATCATGCGCAGGTGCATGCATCACCCGAATCGTCGCTGACTGTACTTCCACCGGGCGAAAAATCAACCGACCCCTACAAGCCGACACCCGACGAACTATTTCAGCGTGGCCTGAGGCATTTTGAAAAAGGTCGGCTGGCGGAATCGGCAAAGGCGTTCGAAGAGCTCAATTCCGCTTTTACCGTCCAGGATGCCCATGCCGGTAAGATCGCCCAGATGCTGCTTGATGCCCACATAGCAGCCAAAGAACCTCGTAAAATCGTTCAGGATTTTGAAGTCCTGAAAGAAAAAGCGGCAGATCTGGTCATTCCGATCGAAAAAATACGCGTAGTTGGCGATTCGTATGCCGCCATTGGGGAATTTGAGCGAGCCTGGCTCGTCTGGCGGGCTGTGCTTGAGGCTGGGTATCTGGATGAAACCCGTCTGGGGCAAACACTTCGGCAAACGGGCCGACCGCTGGAAGCAGCGGCGTATCTGCTGCGTGTCTGGCAGTCATACCCCAGCTCAGCAAGCCTCCAAAGCGACTTCTTCGGCCTTTCGCGCTGGCTGGCCCAGCTTGCGAGTGATTCGCAGAATAACCCGGAGCTGCGACGACAACTGCTCGACGCCAAAATCACACGCTCTGAGCTGATTGCCCAGGCAATCGGCCTGACCCAGCTCTTTTTAAGTCTGGCGCCTGATGATCCGCTGGGTGATGAAGCCAGCCTTGCCCTGATCGGCGATCTCTCACAGCTTGATGCGCACGAGGCTGTTGTGAAAGTGGCTGAAAACGCAGCAAAGATCTATCCAAAGAGCAAATTTCTCGATAGTTTCCAGTTTGGCGAAGCCCTCGCCCGCTATAATCTGGGCGAGCTCGACAAAGCCATAGCCATCGCCCAGCGAGTGGCCGAAAGCACTTATGAAGAGCCGGGCGGCGTGCGTCGGCCCAGCCCCAACCGTGCCCAGGCCCAGTACATCATGGCCCAGATTTTCGATGCCCGCAGCCAGTTTGAGAAAGCCCTCGCCCAGTATCAGCAGGTGCAGGCGCAATTCCCGGACGCCGCTGTGGCTGTTCGGGCCATTGAGCGACGTTCACTGAAGATGCCGGAAGTGACAGTAGTCCCGACCAAGCCCGATACAAAGTCGATCACGGCGAAATTCAAGGTTGATTATCGCAATATCGACACGCTTGATCTGAAAGTCTATCCAGTCGATCTCATGCGGCTTTATCTGACAAAACGGAATCTGGATCAGATTGCCTCGGTAGATCTGGCCGGTATCAAGCCGCTGGCAGAGTCAACCGTAAAGCTTGGCGAAGGTAAGGACTATGCCGATAAGAGCCATGAAGTCAGCCTGTCGATCCCCGGCGAAGGGGCTTATCTGGTGATGGTTCGTGGCCGCGAGCTTTTTGCTTCAGGCATTGTGCTGGCCACGCCGATCGAGCTTGAAGTGCTGGAAGAGCCAACGGCCGGACGCCTGCGAATTTCTGCGCGTGAGGCTGGCACCGGCAAGCCCCTCTCAAGGCTGCAGGTGAAATATTCGGGTAGTGTCGATAACAATTTTCGCGATGGGCAGACGGATCTGCGTGGCGTATTCGTGGCGGATGGTCTGGCTGGGATGGCCACGATCGTCGTGCGACAATCGGCCGGCCGTTTTGCATTTTATCGTGGGAAATCAGCCCTTGGCGGCGTGCTGGTGGAAAACTTCCAGCCTGCCCTGCCAACAACACCATCGCAAGATCCCGGCCGGCCTCCTATGGAGGGCCAGCAGCTTGACCAAAACCTGCGAGGCCAGAACCGGGCGAATGAAATGAAACAGATCGAACGGCTGGAAAATCGCTATAACTTTGAAAATCGATCAAAGGGTGTGCAGATTCAGTCGGTGAAATAAAAGGTCGTTGTCAAAAGCCAAAACGGGCAGGCACAGATTTCTTCACGAAGCGTGCCTGCTTTTTGGTGAGATCGTTTTGATGACTCACAAAAAAAAGCCACATACCCGAAGGATATGTGGCTTTTTAGTAGTTTTGATCAGAACGATCGCTTATTTGCTGTCGGCAATGGCAGCCTGAGCAGCAGCCAGGCGGGCTACCGGCACGCGGAATGGCGAGCAGGAGACATAGTCCAGGCCGATCTTGTGGCAGAAGACGACTGAATCAGGGTCGCCGCCATGTTCGCCGCAAATGCCGAGCTTGATCTTCGGACGTGTGCTGCGGCCCTTGGCGATGGCAATTTCCATCAATTGGCCGACACCCGTCTGATCAATCGAGGCAAATGGATTCTTCTTGACGATTTCTGATTCCTGATAGGCCGTGAGGAACGATCCGCTGTCGTCGCGGCTCATGCCCATCGTGGTCTGGGTCAGGTCGTTGGTGCCGAAGCTGAAGAATTCAGCCGACTCGGCAATTTCATTGGCTGTCAAAGCGCCACGTGGCACTTCGATCATCGTGCCAACCTGATAAGAGAGCTTGACGCCCTTCTCAGCTTCAACCTGTTTGGCGGTTTCATGAACGATCGCCACCTGCAGGTCGAGCTCCTTCTTGAAGCCGACAAGCGGAATCATGATCTCAGGCTTACAGGCCAAACCTTCCGCTGCACACTGGGCAGCCGCTTCAAAAACGGCCCTGGCCTGCATGCGTGTGATTTCTGGGAACTTGATACCCAGCCGGCAACCGCGGAAGCCGAGCATCGGGTTAAATTCATGCAGCTCATGCACGCGGGCCATGATCCGCTCAACCGGCACGCCGATCTTGCGTGAGAGGTCCATCTGCTGTTCTTTGGTGTGCGGCAGGAATTCGTGCAGCGGCGGGTCGAGGAAGCGAATCGTCGCCGGCAGCCCACCCAGAGCCTTGAAGATGCCGTAGAAGTCAGATCGTTGATACGGCAGCAGCTTGGCCAGGGCGGCTTCACGTGAGTCCAGGTCGTTGGAGAGGATCATCTCGCGCATGGCGTCGATCCGGTCTCCTTCAAAGAACATGTGCTCAGTTCGTGTCAGACCGATGCCCGATGCACCAAAGGCGATGGCGTTGGCCGTCTGCTCGGGTGTGTCGGCGTTTGTCCGGACACTCATGCGGGTGGCGTCGGCACACCACTGCATCAGCTGCTTGAAGCTCTGGAATTTCTCGGTCTTCTGGGCTTCAACATCGCCATTGAGAAGGCCGGCAATGATCTCAGATGGAGCGGTCTTGACCTGGCCGGCATAAACCTGGCCTGAAGTACCGTCGATTGAGAGATAGTCGCCTTCCTTATAGGTATGGCCACCGACGGAAACCGTCTTGGCTTCGTAATTCACATCCAGAGCCGCTGCGCCGCAGATGCAGACTTTGCCCATCTGGCGGGCGACGAGGGCCGCGTGCGACGATACACCGCCACGAGCCGTCAGAATGCCTTCAGCTGCGATCATGCCGCGAAGGTCTTCAGGGCTCGTTTCCACGCGAACCAGCAGCACCTTCTCGCCTTTTTCGGCAGCCACAACGGCTCGCTCGGCGTTCAGATAAATCTTGCCGGTCGCGGCACCAGGGCCAGCCGGCAGGCCGGTGGCGATGACCTTGGCTTTTTTGACTTCGGCCAGATCAAAGACCGGGGCCAGCAGTTGCTCAAGCTGGTCGGCCGGGTTCCGCATCACGGCGGTCTTCCAGTCAATCAGGCCTTCCTTCACCATATCCATGGAGAATTTCAGGCCGGCCATGGCCGTGCGTTTGCCGTTACGCGTCTGGAGCATGAAGACTTTGCGGTCCTGAATGGTGAATTCAAAGTCCTGCACGTCTTTGAAGTGCTTTTCCAGGGTTTCGCGAATGCGGTCAAGCTCATCATAGGCAGATGCCATAACACCCTTGAGCTGTGCCACCGGGTCAGGTGTGCGCACGCCGGCGACAACGTCTTCGCCCTGAGCGTTCATCAGGAATTCACCATAGAATTCCTTCTCGCCGTTGGCCGGGTTCCGGGTGAAGGCTACGCCCGAGCCGGAAGTTTCGCCCGTGTTGCCGAAGACCATCGCCTGCACGTTGACAGCCGTGCCCCACTCGCTGGGGATGTTGTATTTGCGTCGATAAACAATCGCACGGTCGTTCATCCATGAGCCGAAAACGGCACCGACGGCACCCTTGAGCTGATCCCATGGGCTGGCTGGGAAGTCCTGACCGGTGCGGTCCTTCACCAGCTTCTTGAAGCGGCCGACCAGTTCCTTGAGGTCGTCAGCCGTCAACTTGGTGTCTTCCATATTGTGATCATGATAGCGCTCTTCTTTCAGGGCTTCGATCACCAGCTCAAAAGGCTCGTGATCTTCACCTTCACGCTTCTGCACGCCCAGCACCACGTCGCCATACATCTGCACAAACCGGCGATAGCAGTCCCAGGCGAAACGCTCATTACCGGTGGCCTTGACGAGAGACTGAACCGTGTCGTCGTTCAGGCCAAGGTTGAGAATTGTGTCCATCATTCCCGGCATGGAGTCGCGGGCACCCGAGCGAACGGCAACCAGCAGCGGCATAGCACTGGCGTCACCAAATTTGGTGCCCATGATTGCCTCAACCTTGGCGATACCGTCTTCGACCTGAGATTGCAGGATGGCCGGATAGTTCTTGCCGTTGGCGTAAAAATAGGTGCAGACTTCAGTGGTGATGGTAAAGCCGGGAGGCACCGGCAGGCCGATACGCGACATCTCTGCCAAGTTGGCACCCTTGCCGCCCAGCAGGGCCTTCATCGAGCCATCGCCGTCAGACTTGCCACCGCCGAAGGAGTAAACATACTTGGAAGAATCGGCCATCGGTTTGAAATGCTCCCACAGGTTTGATTGATCTATGTCACACAGCCACAATGGTTTGTGTGATGTTGTGATGCGTTTTCCCGGCAGATGTCACAATTTGCTGTTGCGACCGTTAGTTGTAAGTCTGGTTGAGTAAAACCTGACTTGTCAAACACCAGGTGAACTTTCACCGCACTCTCATTGACGCCCGGATTTTATCAGTTCAACGAAATTTGGGCAACTCCGCGAAGAGCTATTTTCGGCCCGGAGGTTTCTGACGAGCCAGCGACCTTGAATAACGAGCCCTTAAGAACCAATCAATTTGAGAGCTATTCATTTCAATACGTAGCAATTGTTCCTTGAACGAGTTAACCTGACACGTATATCATTAAATAGTATGCACGCAATATGAAATCGCCGTCACAGGGGGGAGAGCAATCATGAACCAGGAAGAGCTGGATGCTGAATTCGCCGAACTCAGCCAGGATTCGCTCAAGTCCGATCATCACCTGCTCGAAGCGTTTCGAAGTGGGCAGATGGACGCCTCCACCCGACTCTATTTGAAATACGCCGATCGGCTGATCGGGATGACGGCCCGCAAGAGCAGTGCTGAACTGGCCGCAAAGGTTGATCCAGAAGATATTGTGCAGTCAGTCTTTCGGACATTCTTTCGTCGCGTTGAAAAGGGGCAGTATGATGTTCCCGAAGGCGAGGATATCTGGAAACTGCTCCTGGTGATCACGCTCAATAAAATCAGTGCTGTAGTGGCTTTTAACCGTGCCGCCAAAAGAGATATGCGGCGCACACGTTCAGATGCGATGGTCGAAGAGGCCGTGGCTAAAGCTGACGACAAAGATGAAATTGCACTCGCGACATTACGGATTGTGATCGACGAATTGCTTTCCGATCAGCTTGAAGTGAAACAGACAATCATCCGCCAGCGTATAGAGGGGTATGACATTCTGGAAATCGCTCAGAATGTCAACCGTTCAAAACGCACGGTTGAGCGTGTGCTACAGGAATTCAGGGCACGTCTTTCACAGCTTATCTGATTCTGAAAGTGGATCGATGGGATCAGTTACAGTCAAAAATAATCCTGATTCATGGGAAAAGTTTGACCTGATCATTGATCGGTTCGAAGAAGCTCTCTGTTCAGGGCGTCAACAGACGCTGAAGCATTATTTACCCCCCGAAGAACACCCTGATTATGCCCGAATTGTTTCCGAACTGGTTCGTATCGACCTCGAGCACAGTTTTGAAAACCACGCGCCACGTTCAATCCCCTGGTATGAGAAACAATTTCCAGAACTATTTTCACAACCAGAATTTAAGCAGCAGATTGAGTTTGAGCTCGCCCGCCTGATCTCCATTTACCCCGAACGTGCGATTGGCTTGGCCAATGCCGGCCGAAATGTCGTTCAGGGGCAGGCTGATACGTCGGTGACTGATTGGGCGAAACGTCCGACGGTGGGCGACATCACCAGCGGTTCGGTCAGTCAGGAGTTTCATTACCCGATTGATCAGGCTGCTTCGCTCTATGTGAATCTGCGTGAACAGACGCCCGGTGAACAGCCGATCGACCTGCGTAAACACCTCCCGGCGAATGCCGACGAAGATGCAACGCTGAGCGTTTTCTGCGAAACCTGCGACTCAAGTCCGCGGTTTGCTGACCAGCTTGCCCAGGCGGCAATGCAGATTCCCAATGTGGGCGAAAAGTTTCTCGATTTCCAGCTTGAGGCCAAGCTGGGCAGGGGGGCATTTGGCCACGTTTTTCTGGCAAAGCAGGGGGATCTTGCCAATCGCTACGTTGCCCTGAAGATTACGGCCGATATCGGCGGCGAGGCCCGCAATCTTGCCCAGCTTCAGCACACCAATATCATCCCGATTTATTCCGTTCATCGGGTGAAAAATCTTCGCGCTGTCTGCATGCCGTTCCTTGGGCGGGCCACTCTTTCCGACCTTATTTCACAGGTCCGCGACCTGAATTCCCCGCCTGGCACCTGGGCTGATCTGCTCAGCACCCTTCGGCTTGACCAATCACGCGATACGCAAAAATCAACTCAGAATTCCAAAACGGATCATTCCGCCGAGAAAAAGTCGCTTAAAGCCGAAATTTTGCCGCTTGAGCCGGTGGCCCAGTCGCGCGATCTCTCCCACCTTCAGCGGGCGTTTGACGCACGATCGCTCAAGGATATGGATTATGTCACCGCCATTCTCTACATCATGAAAAAAGTGGCCGATGCCCTCATGCACGCCCACGAACGAGGTATCATTCACCGAGACCTGAAACCTGCCAATATTCTCTTTTCCGACGACGGCGAGCCGCTGCTTCTCGATTTTAACCTTGCGGCCGACATGAAAGCGCAACTGCTGAATCAGGTCGGCGGCACCTTGCCCTACATGGCCCCCGAACATCTTCAGCAACTTCTGGACGACACGCTTCAGATTGACCCATCATGCGATATTTATAGTGTCGGCGTTATCTTTTACGAACTGCTCACCGGCCGCCTGCCATTCCCGAACCGTTCCGGCAGCTTTCGCCGAATCCTGCCAGAAATGATCGCCGACCGCCTCAATACGTCACCGGCTCCGCCCAGCCAGATAAACCCATTGGTGTCGCCTGCCGTCTGTGCCATCGTTCGCCGATGTATCGACCCCAGCCCTGCCGCTCGATACCAGACCAGCACAGAGCTTGCGGAAGATATCGATAACCAGATTCGAAACCTGCCGCTGCGGCACACTCCTGAGCCCTCGCCCCGCGAACTCCTGAATAAATGGGTCAAACGCCATCCGCGGCTGACATCCAATAGCTTCATCGCCGCAGTATTTATTGTGATTTCTCTGATTTCGGCTGTTTTCTATGCCAGGCAGAATCATCAATATCAAGTCAGTCAGGCAAAAATACAGTATTCGAATGTCGTCAATCAGTGGCCGAAAGTGATGTCGGCCCTGCTGATGGGCAACTCGCTCGAAGAAGAACGCGTGGAAGGGCAGAAAATTTGCCGTGAAACGCTTGCTCCCTACATTGAAAATGCCCGTAATGAGGAGTGGACGAGCCAGAATCTGATCCGGCTGCTTGACACCGAATTACAGCCCCGATTGCTTCGCGACCTTTCTGATCTCATGTACGTCCTGGCACTTTCCCAGAGCCGCGACGCTGAAAAATCCGCCGATACCCGCAATCGTCAGCAGCTTTTGAAAAATTCCAACGAACTGCTTGCCAAAGCAATGATCTCTTATGATACCGACGAAATTCCACAACGCCTTATAGATCTCAACCTTCGTGTTGGCAAGCTCTTAAGGAATGAAGATCCAGGGCCTTCGCCGCCGGTTGTCGCCAACGCTGGGCAATCTTCCGGTACGGATGAATTACAAGTCTCCAGCAATACTCCTGATAAAATTCGGGATCAGATTTTTGAACTGACCAGCCCTGGGCAGGCGGTCGTCAACCCCACGAAACTGGCCATGCTTGCTCAGTTAAGCGATCAGTCAAGCACCAACCCTTATATGTGGACGATGCTTGGAGGAGCCTTTGCCAATTACGGCGAAATTCGTCGCGCCATCGAAGATTATGGGCATGCCATTGCACTCGACCGAAATCAAGTCTGGTCCCGGCTTCATCGCGGTATTCTACTGATGGAAACGCGCGATTACCCGTCTGCCTTGCGCGACTTTGACGTTGTGGTTGAAAAACGCCCTGATCTGCTCATTGGCTGGATCAACCGTGCACTTGTTCGCCTGGCGATGAACGATCCACAAAAGGCGATTGAAGACATTCAACGCGTGGCCAATAGCCCTGAAGCTCCTGCCCGGCTTGGCTTTATCAAAGCTCGGTGTCTGGATCGAATGGGCCAGCGTGAGGAAGCTCGATTGCTGCGAGATGCAACGCTGAAAATTGTACCGGGCGATGAAGCGAGCTGGGTGGCCCGGGCGATGGAACGGCTTACCTCCAACCCACAGCTGGCTTTGGAAGATCTTGATCAGGCATTAAAGCTGAATCCAGCTTCCATTCTTGCACTCAACAACAAAGCGGCGATCGAAGCCGGGTATTTCCAAAAACCGGATATGGCGATAAAGACGCTGGATCGATTGATTGAGCAACATCCAAGATTTGTTTCCGCCTATACTGGCCGCGGTGTACTACACGCCAGAGCTGGTCACACCGAACTTGCACTTCGTGATGCCGATAATGCCTTGCTTTTTGACAAAAGCTCCACAACGGCTTATCAGGTAGCATGCATCCATGCACTCTTGTTTCCGAAGCGGCAGGAAAGTCTCGACATGGCCATCGATTTACTGCGAGACGCCATCAAGGCCGACCATCAATGGCTTTCTACGGCTGAAAACGATACTGATCTCAACAACATTCGAAACGAACCATCATTCAAAAAACTGATCCAGGGCTCGCAGGCATTCCTGAAAGACTGACACACCTCAATGCAGGTCTCTGATGCCTGTGAAAATGAAGAGTATGCGAAAACGTGATTCTTCTGTAAGTTCATTAATTCCAAAGAGATGCGTGTATTTTAGAAAATTATTTTAAAAAATACGTCACTTTTTTGAAAAAATTTCGTAATGCAATGGCGGAAATGGAGAGGAAGTCTGACTCTGGATAATAGAGATCTCCCTTGCATTTCTGATTGCTGCTGATGGACACGATTCCTTCACGAGATAATCAGCACTCCCCGGATCAGAAATAATCAGGATTCATGATGATGAAATTTTCCAGATTCAAAAGTTCCCGGCAGATGCAGATTAATAATGACACCCTGGAGACCAGGGATCTTCCAGCGACTTTCGGAATCGCCTGGCCAAACGCACAGCACCTTTCAGTAAGTTTTGCGTCGGAAGGGGCTTCCATTAATGGCCGTTCCAATGAGCTGAACTCGGTTCTGGGCTCACAATTTGGTGCATCGCTCAGCACTGGCACTGCTGCACAGAATGCATGGAAATCGGCCTTGCTTCGTGCTTTTTCAGCGTGGTCATCCCAGGCCAATATCAATTTTGTCACGTCCAATGATAATGGCGCGGCATTTGGCTCCAATGCCCAGCTCTCCGGCGATTCGCAAATGGGCGATATTCGAATTGGCGGGATCAAGCTGACGAACAACGTTCTGGCTGTCTCCATGCCCTATGATCCAGCCGCTGCCGGTTCAAATTCTGGCGATATCATTCTCAATACCAACCTGAACCTCAACGACAGCCAGGATGAACTTTTCCGGGTCGCCCTGCACGAAATTGGTCATAGCCTTGGCTTGGATAATTCGTCCAACCCAGACTCGGTAATGACACGCACCCTCAGCAGCAGGCTGAGTCTTTCGGCTCTTGATATCGCTTCAATCCAAAGCCTTTATGGCGTTCGGTCAGCCGATGCATTTGATCTCGATAGCACCAACAACTCTCTGGGCACTGCAACCAATCTCAGACGCTATGTGGGAAATGGCTCAAAGCCGGTGATTCTTTTCGGTGACCTGACCACCAGCACAGACACCGATCACTATAAATTCCGTGTGCCCTCCAATTATTCAGGCCCGGTCAGTCTGAAACTTCAGACGGCTGGTGTCAGCCTGTTGAACGCCCGAATTTCTCTGATGAATGCCAGCGGTAATTCGGTTGGTCAAGCCATTGTCAATCAGCTTGGCGGAGGCTCGGCATCAATCACCCTGCCAAATTCAACGCCCGGTGCCAAACTGACCATTCGCATTGAATCCCTTGAAAATTCCGATTTTCAGGTCGGTGCCTATGGGCTTTCCATCACTTTCGACTCCAGAACCGAAGTTTCCAGCGAGTCGGTCTCTGCCGTAATGAATGGCAAAAATCTTCGGCTGAACCCGCATCAGCTTCAGCAACTTGCTACAGGTGAGCTTGGAAATCTGGAAGAGAACGACCAGTTCGCCGTTTCCACGACCGGCAGCCGCGTGAATTATGGCGTCTCGGGTCGATTTGATGGTTCTAACATCAATACCCACAGATTGAATCCTTATAACGGCCGTGGATCGGTTGCAACCATTCGAGTAACTTCGCTTGGCTCGACCATCAGTGAGCCAACAGTGATCCTGACGACGGCCAATGGAGATGTGGTGCCTTCTCGCATTCTCTTGAATAACGGCCAGCAGATGACAATCGAAGCAACTGGAATTGTCCCGGGCACGCCGCTTCGAGTCAAAGTTCAGTCGGCTGCAGCTCAGAATGCTGAATACCGTATTGATGCGACCTTTGGCACCGTTTCTCATGTAAGTCGAAACATGCTTTCAGGTCAGGTCTCAAGCAGTTCGCCCTCATTAACAGCCAAGTTCTATGTGGCCCGTCCCCAAATTTTCCAAATGACCGGGATGGTCCAATCGCTGGCGGCCAATTCGAGCAACCGGGTGACCTGGTCAATCATTAATTCTGCCGGACAGGTCGTCTGGACCAATTCACTGGCGTCTGGTCTGCCAACTACTGGCGACACGGTATTGCTCAATAATGGCGAATATCGGATTCAAGCCCGGTATGCTTCCGGTAATTCCGCAAACGATACCCTGAGCTTCCAACTGACTGGCGATACCATTAGCGACCCGATCGGCCCGATTCTTATCGATGCCACCGTTTTCCCACAGTATCAGGATCCAAATATCCCAGGCATGTATATCTATCCTGGTGGAGTCGTCATTGATGAATCTTATTTCATCTATGTGATTCCAGATCCAAACTATGATCCTTACGGTAATCTTGGAACAGGCGGCTGGATTGCCTGATAATTGTCAAGGCAGGCGCGGCTTTTAGGGCCGCGCCTGTTTCATTTTTCCAAACAATTCAGGTGAGTTTCTCAAAATATCAGTTAAGTTGAAGTTTCATTAATTTTCTGCTCAATGACCGGTTCTTCACCGAGTCCTGGATGAATTTCTGATCACAACGAATTTCATTCTCATCATTGATCACCAGTTATTTGTATGAGCCCAGTTGGCAGTGATTCGCCCATCGCCTGCTCATTCGCCGCTTTACTCATGGGCTGATACTCGTGAAATATCATCATTTCATTTTCATTTCCGCCGATGGCCTGGAATTTTGCCTGGGCCTGCAATCGCAGGTTTTCCGCGAAATCCAGCGAACGATCCGCATCTTTTCGTGCGATCATCATCAGGGCAAGTTTCAATGCCTCCGTCTCGCGGCTGGTCGATGGCTCGATTGCAATGAGTCTTGGCAGCCACTTCTCAATCGAAGATGCCGGCAGAACGCTTGAAACTGGCCCGTAAAGTGGCTGGCGGGCTCCCAGTCGGGCCAATGACCAGAGCAAAGTAGCTGCCTGATCCTTTTCCGGTAACAGTCGATCAACCATTGCATTTCCAAATTGCAATTTTACAGCCGGCTCAAGCCGCTCCAGAGATGCCCCCGTGCGCCGGATCTCAGCCAGCTCCTGCGTGGAAATCCTGCGATCAGGTTTCTTTCCCGAACCTGTCAGAGGTTGCTGTATCCTTCGCCAGACTTCTTCCTGCTGCGTTCGGTTTAATCCCGGAGCCAGCCTCCGCCAAAGCACCCACCACTCTGTCCAAACTTGATTTTCCCTGGAATGTGTCAGTGGACTGCTGAAAAGCGACCATGCAAACTTTACACGCTGATCATCGCCCGGCTGGCCCAGGCCCGGCCGCAGGCAATAGCCGGCCAGATTCAGCCATCTAGCCTCATGACCCGGGCTTTTCTTTCTTAACTCAGCCACTTCTCTAAGCGAATCAAACAGAAAACGACAGGCAGATGCAGGCCATTCAGCCTTCGGTGATTGGAAAATATCTTCCAGAAGCTTTACCAGCCGTTGCGGGCCATTTTCGGTCTCTGCCTTACTCTGCGAAAACGCAGCCCGAATCAATTCGGATGCCTGATTAAGCAGATTCGCCTCAATCACGCCAGCCCGTTCGGGCTGATCTGCCCGGCCCGCCGTTTCATCGTCGGTCTCTGAAGCCTCTGCATTTGACGAACCTCTTACCCCAATTTCCAGCATCCACCGGCGTGGATCGTTTACCGAAACGCACCAGAGATCAACTGTTCCAATCGGGTTGACACAAGCCTCCAGCCGAACAGGCACCATCTCCGCCTTTGCCTTGCGGCCCACACGAATCTCAGACTCCAGTGGCGGCAGCGTTTTCAGCCCTTTTGTATCGAATTCAAGCAAATCGCCAATGTGATCCTGCGGTCGAATGGAACTCGTCGCCAGCGGAAATGCCACCCGACGACCGGCAATTAATTGCAGGTGCTCGGCCGGAATAGCGTATGGATCGCCTTCCCGAGCGTTTTGCGGCACAACGCAAAGCCATTTTTGCTGGCCATCAGCTTGGGCCAGGCCCACATAGAGCGACCGCGCAAGGCCGCTTCGCATGCGCAAGCCTGCCCCGCCGTGCCGCACCGCTGCATAATAAGCGGCTCCGCGGGCTACAGCGAGATCGAGGTCCGGATTTTCAAGCACACGCAGGCTTTGTGGATCACGCCCTGCCGAAGCAAGCCAATCACGAAGGCATGATTCAACCCGTTCTCGAATAATGGCGGGCTTTAGAGCACCACCATTAAAAAGCAGGGCAGAGGGGAGCTGATCGGGAGTCACCCGTGAAAGAAAAGCAGCAAGATGACGTGTAATCGCGGGCTCTTGTTCAAACGGCAATCCGAATTCCTGAAAGCCGGATCGACCACTTTCAGCCGGGTGATCACTCAGGCGACATGGAGGGAAAAACCCTTCAAGGATCGTTTGCATGACCTCTGCCCGACTGACAGTTGACGACATCGACCCGCCCACCACTCGCGAGCCTTTGCCGCTGATACCGATGGTGACAGACGCCGGCGGATCTTCGCCCAGCATCTTTTCTTTCGCCGATCGAGCCTGGGCTCGCAGGCTCGTCCACTGATCCACCGACAATCGCTGCCCGAGCCGAGCCTCGACAAGATGGGCCAGAGCAAGATCCATATTGTCGCCGCCCAGCATGAGGTGATCGCCAACGGCCACTCGCTCAAAACCGGGCCCGGTTTCGTCTTCG